>CAMBUC010000024.1 GCA_945871045.1 uncultured bacterium | reverse complement strand
ACATGTGGAGCGGACTGCCACTAATCGGTCGAGGGCTTGACCAAAAGCGGAGAAAGACGGAAGCATGGAAACGAACACAGTGAGGGAACTTGTTTACGGAACTGTGGGAGTTGACAGGCGCGGTTTTGCGGAGCAAAATCATCGAGATGGAGCGAAGCGGAATCGAGATGACCGGCTTTCGATAGAAAAATGGTCGTTCGATGAACGAAGTGAATCGAACTTCCTTAGCGTTTGTAAAGATCTGTGTGAAGTTTTGAAGGTACAAAAGAAAAACTTGAAAAACAAAAGATAAATGTATATAATATATGAGGGTAAAGAAACCCTCATAATATTTTATATAGGGGATTGGTCAAATGGTATGATAGGGGTCTCCAAAACCTTTGGCGGGAGTTCGATTCTCTCATCCCCTGCTCGCAAAAGCCGCGAAGCCTTGATTTTACAGGGTTTTGTGGCTTCTTTGTTTATCTTCACAATTTTCAAAAAGTATTGTTATCTAATTATTAATTTGGCAGAAAGGTCATGATAAGGTGCAGTATGTTTTGTAAATGTGATACACTGAGATAAAGTAAAGAAAGCACAACAACCCATGTTGTGAATGATAACGGTTGTGTGATTGTGATCAAGAATGTGCCTTGTGAGGAGAGCGAACAGTGCGGTGAAAAGTTCTACACCGACGAAGTAGCCGAACAGCTGGAAAAGATGGTTAATTCAGCAAAGAAGTTGATGCAGGAAAATTCTGTTATTGATTATTCAAAAGTTGCATAATGTCCAAGAGAGCCGCCAGAAATGGCGGTTTTTCTTTTGCCGGTTTCTTATTCTCTTTCTCTATCTGTTTAAAAGATGATGAATGATATACGCAGTGTAAAATAATTTTTGTATTTGATTTGGGAATGTTGATTGCAAATTGTTAAATAATATTCATAAGAAACCGGGATATAATGAAACCATTGAAGCAGGTTTTAAATAGTGATATATTTGTAAGGAAGTATGAATTTTATGGAAGTTGGAATGAAAGTGGATGCAACCGAGGAGGACAGAATGAAGAAAAGGACAAAATTATTAATCGCAGGAATAGTTGTAGGCGTGATTGTTGTTTCCGGTGTTGCGGTAACGCAGTTTATATCAGTCAATCAAATGGTAACTGCGATATCAATCATTGGAGGTGCGGATGGACCGACATCTATTTTTCTTGCAGGCAAATTGGCGGGAGGAGAGAAACAAGTGGCGGAATATACATCGATTACAATGGATGAGGCAAAGGAGATATTTCAAGAAAGCGGAAATTATCTGATCGTGGATGTTCGCAGAGCGGACGAGTTTGCCGAGGGACATATTCCGGGAGCGATAAATATAGCAAATGAGGATATTGCATCGGCGGAACCGGCTGAACTCCCGGACAAGGATCAGGTGATCTATGTGTATTGCAGGAGCGGAAACAGAAGTAAACAGGCGTCAGCAAAACTTGCTGCTATGGGATATACCAATATTGTAGAATTCGGTGGAATCCTTGATTGGACGGGCGAGGTGGAGAAGTAGGTGTATGGGTTTCTGCCGGAAGAAAGAACCATTGAGGATGGAGAAGGATCATATATGGGATTTAATCAAAAAATAGTGGTGCTTACCGGAGGTGCACATGGCATCGGCAGGGCGGTTAAGGAATCCTTTGAAAAAGAGGGCGCCATCGTGGAGTGCATTGATATCGCACCGGGTGACCACTTTGTAGGTGATATCAGTAAAAAAGAAGTGTTGGAGGAGTTTGCGGCATATGTGCTTGAAAAGCATGGACATGTGGATTTCCTCATTCATAATGCACCGCCCATCATGCGTGGAATAGATACGTGTTCCTATGAAGCCTTTCAGGAGGCGATTTTGGTTGGCGTGACAGCACCTTTCTATCTGACAAAATTATTCAAGGATCATTTTGCCGAGGGAGGTTGCGTGGTTAATCTGTCATCTTCCCGTGACCGTATGAGCCAGCCGCAAACGGAAAGTTATACAGCGGCAAAAGGCGGCATTGCCGCATTGACACATGCACTTGCCATCAGCCTTGCCGGAAAGGTCCGGGTGAATTCCGTTTCGCCCGGCTGGATTGAAACGGGGGATGCTAGATACGAGGGAGCAGATGCGCTTCAGCAGCCGGTGGGAAGAGTTGGAACACCGATGGACGTGGCTTCGCTGATCCTGTTTTTGTGTTCTGATCAGGCCGGCTTTATTACTGGAGAAAATATTTGCATTGATGGGGGCATGACAAAGCAGATGATCTATCATGGCGAACAGGGCTGGGCGTATTTGCCGTAGGGACATGGTTGCTGCCGCATATTGGAAGACGCAGATAACGGCTGTGAAGAAGCAGAAATGGAGAGAACAAAATGAATCGAAACAAAACAGCATGCAATTGTAAAAATATTACTTATGGCATGATTGAAGATGCTATTAAGGAAGGGGCAAAAAGTTACGAAGACGTGGAAAAACAGCTTCGGTTCGGCACCGGCTGCGGAAAATGCAAGGAGTTTATCCGGTTCCTGATAAAGGATATCCTAGAGGAACAGGGAAGCCATACACAGGAATTTTCGAATTTTGAATAACCCTATGGGAGGAAAAACATGGGAGGACATTTTTATTTTGTGCGCCATGGACAGACCGTTTGGAATGTGGAAAATAAGATCTGCGGCGCAACGGATATCGAGTTGACGGAACTGGGACATGAGCAGGCGATCGAGACCGGAAAAAAGATACTGGAGCAGAAAATCCAGGCAGACGAGATCCTTTATTCGCCGCTCATTCGGGCAGCAGAGACTGCAAGGCATATCTCTGAGGTCACCGGCATATCCATGCGTATGGAGCCGCGATTAAAGGAGCAGAACTTTGGCAAGTGGGAGTCCACGCCCAGGGATGGAGCCGATTTTCAAAAGGCAAAAGAGGATTTTGCCTGCCGTTATGAAGGTGGAGAATCGATGCTTCAGCTGGCTCAGCGCATCTACAACCTGCTGGACGATATCAAAGCGGAGGCAGATCACAAAACGTATATTTTGGTTGCGCACAATGGAATTGCCCGAGTTGTGCAGTCGTATTTTTCTGACATGTCAAATGAAGCATATGCGGCATTTGGGGTAAAAAACTGTCAGGTCATCAGGTATGATTTTTGACGAAGAGATGCATAGATGACGGGGAAGAGGACAACGATACTCGTAGTAAATAAAACCGAACCGTAGGACATTGCGTATATGAGGTGGAGTGGAAGATGAAACTGAAAAATGTATTGATCGTTGTGAATGATATGGAGCGAAGCATCCGATTTTATAAGGAACTGTTCGGACTGCAGGTCATTTTGGATCAGGACGGGAATGTGATCATGACCGAAGGACTTGTACTTCAGGATGCAAAGATTTGGAAAAATTTTATTCAAAAGGAACTGATTCCGAAGAACCATATGACAGAACTTTATTTTGAAGAGACTGACATTGAGGGTTTTATGAAGAAGTTGGAAGCGTCAGAGTTTGAGATCGTGTATGTAAATGAACTCATGGAACACAGCTGGGGGCAAAAGGTGATCCGTTTTTACGATCCGGATGGCAATCTGATCGAAGTCGGTACACCGGTGAATTAATTATACAGGGACATTCCTTTTGCTATGGGGACGTCCCTTTGTCATGCAAAAAAAGTTTCGTATCAGATATCCGTCAGATCTGGGAATATTGAAATGTAGTGTAGGAAATGGTATGATCAGCATGGATGCCGTATGTGAACAGATTGAAGTGGGTGAACGGGAATGTATAATATACAAAATAGGACTAATAACAATCTTCTTTCAAAGTATCGCGGAGCATTGATGGGGATTTCTATTCTTCTCATCATGTTGTTTCATTTTACAGAAGATTGTCAGATATATGAATATCATTATACCGGTTGGATCTACTTATTTCGGACCTATATAGGCTCGTCTAGTGTGGATGCGTTCTTATTTTTTTCCGGATTGGGTTTATACTATTCTATGAAGAAGAACCCGGATGTAGGTCTTTTCTATCGAAAGCGATTTACGAAACTGCTGATTCCTTATGCGATCGTTGCGCTTCCTTCTTATGTGGTTTTGGATGTCTTCATGGAACATCGTGGTGCAGGGGAAGTGTGTAAGGATTTTGTATTTCTTTCTTTTTTTACAGAAGGAGATCGTTGGTATTGGTATATCGGGTTGATGTTGTTTTGTTATTTGATCTACCCCTATATTTTTCAGATTGTGGACAGTGCCAGAGATGCAATTGACGGTGAACTCCGCCTGATCAGCCTATGCAGTGCCATCACGGTATTGGCTTTGGTCATAGAACTTTTTGAAAGAGAAACATTTTCTGACATTAATATTGCGCTGTTGCGATTACCGATCTTTCTGGCGGGCTGCTTTTATGGCAGATCCAGTTATGAAGGACGGACGAGTTATTGGAAATGGAGTATCCTGTTTGTGCTTTCGTGCGGGCTTCTTGTGCTTCTTCCCACGGATTCACCGATTTTTTCCAGATATGTAATGGGGATTTTCAATGTATCTGCTTGCGCCGGTATCGCATGGATTTTTTCAAAGGTTCCCTGCAGACTGTTGTTAAACATATTGCAATGGTTTGGTGAGCGTTCGCTGGAATTGTATCTGACGCATGTAACGACTCGAAAGTTTATGAAGCGTTTGGGGTATCCGACCTGTCAGATTGAAAATGAATTGATTATGGTTGGATGCGCAGTGGTGGCTGCGTGTCTGCTTCATATGGCAGGAGATAAAATGGGCATACAACGAAAGTACAGTAAGGAGTAAGATTGTGCAGAAACGAGTGGAAGATTCACAGGTGGAACAGATTTTTCTGGTTCATCCGCAGCATTTAAACGGAGCAGGAAGATTGTTTGGGGGACAGTTGATGTCCTGGATTGATGAAGTGGCGGCACTGGCAGCGCTTCGCCATTCCAGATCAAATATTGTCACGGCATCCGTTGATCATTTGGAATTTATGTCAGGTGCAGGGCTCAATGATATGATCGTGTTGGTGGGGCGGTTGACCTATGTGGGCAACACTTCCATGGAAGTGCGTGTGGATGTATATGTGGAATCAAAAGAAGACGGTATGCGCCGCCCGATCAACCGGGCTTACGTGACAATGGTAGCGGTTGATCAGGAGGGTAAACCCAAAAAGGTGCCGGGGCTATCTATTGAGACCGAAAGCCAGCGCGCGGAGTGGGAAGCGGCAAAAAAGCGGAAAGCGATGCATATGCAAAGGAAAAAAGAGGGCTTTTAACAATTTTTCCTCATAACCTCTGCAGACATCCGAAGCCGACCATAAATAAAAACATGAAACACATGAGCATGAGCGTTCCTTCAGTGGTTTTCTTTGGATGAAGGACACGGGTCAGCCGATAGCGCAGGGAAGCGGCGCGGGCGGACAGACAGGTGGTAAACCCGCGACGTTCGCCGGCGGTATCCAGCAAAAGTTTTGCGTAAAAGGTGCGGGTGTCGTCGTCTGCATCCTCCAGGACGATCTCATCGCAGGACAATTCCAGGTCATTTGCCGCCTGGCCAAGTGCCAGCCAGATGAGGGGATCAAACCAGCAAAGGGAAGCACAAAAGGCAAAAAACAGTTTGGAGTCTGTATCGCGGCGGCGCAGATGATGCAGCTCATGGCGAAAGATCATGCGCAGTTCGCGCTTGGTATAGGCACGTATAGGTAATACACACATACGTGTCTTTTTTGTGTGTCCGATAGAAAACGGTGCGTGGGCAGCAGGTGTGCGCACAAGTCGTACCGGGGTAACAAAGCCGAGGGCTTTCTGTTCCTCCTGCCAGATCGTAAGCACAGTTTCATCTGTCTCCGGCACTGCGGTGCGTAAGATCTGGCGGTACAGGCGGATATGTGAGAGGACAGCGCCGCCAAATAGGATCACAAATCCAAATGCCCACAGGAAGGACAGCACATAGACGGTTGCTTCCGGAATACGCCGATGTAATAGAAGAAGTATATTATTTGTACCGGGTGAGTAGATGAGTACATAAGAACAGGAAAAAACCGGGAGCAGCCACAGCGTCGCGCAGGATCTGGCACTGAAATGACGGCGCAGAAGCGGCAGCAAAACAAGCAATACGGTGTACAGTACGCTAATGAGCAGTATATAACAAAAGGTATTCAGAAAGAACAGGCGCAGTCCTTCCGCCAGAGAATACCGGATCACCATCAGGATGCATAAAAGAAAAAACAGGAACGGCAGATGCAAGGGTGAAAGATAGATCTGCGTATTCAGATCATACCTGTCACCGCCGAACAGCCGGTCTGCGTCGGACATGCCGACACCGTGTTCCAATCCCCAGTTTCGCCGGAAATGAAATCCGATCAAAAACGCCCAGCACAGTGCCATAAAAATAATGGCGATCCATTCATATGCAGTGAATTGGTTCATAACAGCCCCCTTTCCAGCATGTCTTTCAGTTCCTCAATATCCTCACGACTCACACCGCTGTCACAAAGGGCAGTGGCAAAACTTGCCAGTGAGCCACCGTAGAGCCTGTCTAAGATGCTCCGGCTCTCCTCTGCCAGATATTCCCGTTCGGAGATCAGCGGCGTGTAGTAGTTTGTGCGCCCCTTCCGCGAGAGGGACAGAAAGCCTTTCTCACAAAGCCTTGTCAAAAAGGTGATGATCGTGCTGGGGGCCAATTGTTTTTCGTCTCCCAGTGCCTGCTCGATGGTGCTTCTTGCCACCGGCGGCTTCTCCTTCCAGATGATCCGCATGATGGACAATTCTCCGTCCGGCAAGTGTTTTTTTGTGTTCATATACGTGCCTCCTTATACGCGAATTTCTATCACTACAAATGTAGTGATAAGAGCATTGTATATGGTGATGCAAAAAATGTCAACTATATTTTGGGGGGATATTCACAGTGAGGTGGTGAAGAGGAGAAACTGGTTTGATAAAAAGCCCTGCACATCCGTATGGACATGCAGGACTTCGTTTCATTTGTCTGATAATGATTGGATATTTTTTGATAGAGTTAGTCGATATAGGTCTGGGCGATGGCAGCGAAGGTGTCTGCATGATCTGCATACCAGGAATCAAAATCCATGCCGGAAGCGGCAACAGTCTGTCCCACTTCCACAAGGAACTTTGGAATATCGGCATCTAACATCGCGCCCAGTTCTCTTCCGAGGCTTTCTTTTCCCTGACGTTCACAGCCGCCCATATTTAATACAAAAGCAGATTCCGGTTTGCCGTCTACTTTCTTCATACCACCGCGGAAGCCGACGGGGCTGGTCTGGTGAGTACCACAGGAAGAAGGACAGCCGGAAATGTGGATCTTCGGCAGGGCATTGGCCGGAATCTCTGCGGCTCGTACAGCCTCCACGCTGGCCCGCAGCAGTTCCTGGGAATTGCGGACACCCACCTGACAGGTGGAAGCGCCGATGCAGCTGACACTGGCTTCAAAGGGTGTGTGAGCGGCATCCTCTTCCGTTGCGGCAAGAACGCGGATGGCTTCTGCTCCGGTGAGATTGATGATATAAGCAGTTTCATCGGGAGCAAGGCGCATTTCTGCTTCCGGGATCTCCTGAATCAGGTCACAGAGGGCGAGGAAGACGTCCTTATCCGGCTGGCCTCCGATGGGATGATAGACGACGGTATATAAGCCTTCCTGCTTCTGAGGGATCACGCGGGGATCAGTCACGGTGCTTCCGTCGCCGGTCTTTGTGATGCCGGCACCTGCGAAGTCCTCGGGAAGTGTCAGATCCTCGTTGATGTCGTAAGCCTCACGCAATTTCTCGTTGTATGCAGCTGCATAATTTTCTGCGCCGCCCAATGCATCCTGCATGTAGCGTGTGCGTGCCTTGGCACGGTTCTCATAGTTGCCGTAGGTGCGGAAAGTGAGCCACATGGCCTTGATGTAGTAAAGGATCTGGTTCGGCTCAATATGGTCTGCGACTTTTACGCCAAGTTTGGGGAAACCGCCCAATCCACCGGCACTGTATACGTCAAAGGTGCCATCCTCGTTTGCCACAAAGCCAAGATCGCGGTACGTTGCGTGGGGTTCATTTGCCGGAGAGTTTGAAAATGCGACCTTTAATTTCCGGGGCATTTTTTCTGCGTCGATGAGGGTCAGTGCATATTCGGCAGCAGCCTCCGCGTAGGGAAGTACATCAAAGTATTCTCCCTGTTCCACGCCGGAGAGGGGTGCGCACATGGTGTTACGGGGAAAGTCTCCGCCGCCGCCCATGATGATGATCTGGTTATCTAATGCTTCTTCCATCAAAGGATATAGCGCGTCTGTTTTCAGATCATGTAACTGGATGGTCTGGCAGGTGGTAAAATGCATGCGGGGCACTTCATGTGTGCGCAGCATCTTTGCAATGGCAGAAAGCCGTTCTTTTGTTAAACGTCCGGCAGGGGTGCGCAGGCGAAGCATGCTTGCAGTGCCGCCCTTTTGTGCATAACTTCCAAAGTATCCGGAGTAACCTTTATAACTGCCTTTATCCAGATCGCCGGCAAAAAATGCATCGGTTTTCTGCTGGAATTCGGGAAGTTTTTGTTTCCATTCATTAATTTGCGCTTGATTCATCAAGGATTCCTCTCTTTCTGTTTTTAGATCTTTCTGTTTTTTTATGTTGGCGTTGTTCTTTTTTCATTTGTGCGGGTATATTTTTTACCGTCATATGGATGAGGGAATGGACGGTTTCACGCAGGATCTGTTTTGTTTCCTCGTCCATGTTTTTTACATTTTCAATAAGGAGTGAAAACTCGGTCTGCCAGTTATCCCGCAGTTCCATGAGAGATGTGAGGCCTGTCGTGGAAATGATGGAATAAAGGGCGTCTACGAACTGTTCCCGCTGTTCGTTGGGAAGACCCGCCAGCCATTCCGATAAGGTGCGGTTCAAATAGTCGGCACCGGATGTCAGTGCAGACAGCCGGACAAATTCCCCGTCCCGCACGATCCAGGAATAGGGATTGTGTTGGATAATGCCCACCGCAGTGCTTTCAATGATCTCATAATCTTCCTGATGCTCCAAAAGCATCCCCACCAGCGAAGACTGGGGGAGGGTTTTGTGGATCCGGTCACTGATGCGCCGGTATTCATTGCTGGAAAAAATATTGTCTCGGAATCCGGGACCGTCATGGGAGTAGATTGAAAGGATCCGCTCCTGAAGGGGCGCAGGGCTCATCATCCCTGCATATACCGCCAGATTTCCTCCTTTGGAATGTCCGCCAAGGATCAGGTGTCCAGGTACCAGTTTCGAGACGGTAAGTGTGTAATCCCGTGCCGCCTCCTGTGAAGGAACCGGAGTCAGGAAAGCCATATTGAAGTCTTCCTTCCAGCCGATCAGTGTGGTATCTGTGCCTCGGAAGGCAAGATAAGCAGTATCCTCATTTAGAAAAAACGTCATCCCGCAGAACTGCTTCTCCGCCCCTTCATCGAAGTCCTGCTCATAGTAGGCGATCCCAATATCCCGGAAACGGGGGCTGGCAGCGCAGGCTGCCAGTAATTTACGGTTTTTCACGGCATCGATCTGATCTGCAAAATAATGGGAAAAACACTCTGCGCGGTACAACTGCTGGAGTGTCAAAGGCTTTTTGACGATCCCGGCAGAAGGCCCGGCGATCAGATTTCCGAGATGGATATAGGAAAATTGTGAGAGCACAAGGGAATCCACGTTGTGAAAGGGATATTCCTCAAATGAGCGCAGTTCGTTTTTTACATAATCAATAATCGTTTCTGCCATGGTTTCCTTTCTTTTTTAACTGTTCAATTATAACTGAGATTCTGCATAGCGGATGGCATCTACGATATTGGGCTGGAACGAATCGGCGCCGATACGATCATAGAAGCCGTCTTTTTGCATGACAGAAAGCGGCTGTTCATTTACATGGGAGAAGATCAGGCGGATCTTCTTTTTCTCTGTCCGGTCTGCCAAAGCATTCAGCGAACGCATGGCGCTCGCATCGATGGCAGGCACGCTACGCATACGGATGATAAGGAATTTCGTATATTTTTTTGTATCAATGTAGGAAAGTTCATCTGCCGCTGCAAAGAACATGGGGCCGCTGATCTCATAGACACGGATCTCTTTTGCAACAGAAAGCAGGGTTTCTGCTTCTCCTTCTGTGACATCGGGCTCTTCGATATATTTCCATGCTTTGACGTCGCTGACATCAGCCATACGTTTCATGAACAGCAGTGCGGTTACGACGATGCCAACCTCGATGGCTACCACCAGATCAAAGATCACGGTCAGGAAGAAGGTTCCCACTAAGACAATAATATCACTCTTGGGCGCCTTTTTCAAAAGGTCTGCAAAGGCTTTCCAGTCACACATGTTCCAAGCCACCACTAAAAGCACAGCAGCCAGTGTGGTCATGGGGATCAGTGCTGCGGTAGGCATCAGCAGCAACAAGATCAGAAGCAGAGTAATACTATGTACGATTCCTGCGATCGGTGTACGTCCGCCGTTTTTTACATTGGCAGCAGTACGCGCGATGGCTCCGGTAGCCGGGATTCCGCCGAATAAACCGGAGAAGATGTTTCCGAGACCCTGACCGATCAACTCCGCATTTGAGTTGTGGCGGTCACCGATCATTCCGTCTGATACAACGCAGGAGAGCAGGGATTCGATTCCTGCAAGAAGCGCGATCGTAAATGCCGGGGAGATCAGTTCGCGGATCATCTTAAAGCTTACCGTGGGGATGGTGGGCATCGGAAGACGTGAGGAAAGTTCTCCGTATACGCTGCCGATGGTGTTGACCGGAAGATCTGCGATCGTAACCACCAGTGTAGTAACGATGATGGCTACTAAGGAAGCAGGGATCTTATCGGTAAGTTTCGGGAAGAAGATGAGGATCACAAGAGCCAGCACACCAACGCAGACGGTGGTGATATCTGTGGTAGTGATGTGTTTCGCATAGGCAGCGATCTTCTCCAAAAACTCGGAAGGGACAGCGCCCATATCCAGTCCAAGGAAATCCTTAATCTGGCTGACAAACAGGCTGACACCGATACCGCAGGTAAATCCGGTTGTGATCGTATAGGGAATGTATTTGATCAGTGAACCAAAGTGGCAGATACCCATAATGATGAGGATGATACCTGCAAGGATCGTAGCGACGATCAGTCCGTCCAGACCAAAATCCGTGACGATGCCGTAGATGATCACTACAAAGGCTGCGGTGGGGCCGCCGATCTGCACACGGCTGCCGCCGAAAAATGAGATAAAAAATCCGGCGATGATGGCGGTGTAGAGACCGCATTCCGGTGTGACGCCGGATGCGATGGCCAGCGCGATGGATAGCGGCAGGGCGATGATCGCCACGATGATTCCGGAAATGATATCCCGGATCAACTGTTGTTTACTGTAGTCTTTCATTGCTTCAAAAAGCTTCGGTTTTAGTGTTTCCATTTTTTCTCCTATTAATAGTAAGTTTCATAACAATTTCGATGTGATTCTACCACCTGAGTAGTTGCCGGTCAAGGAAAATACGTTTGTATTTAACAGAAAAATGTGGTAGCATGGAGATAATCTATGAGCGGACCGATGAAAACGGAAGTCAGGAACATACTGTGGAGGAAAAAGATGGAGTATACGTTAGAAAATGAATATTTGATCGTAAAGGTGTCTTCTACCGGAGGGGCGTTGACATCGATTAAGAGTAAAGATGGATTGGAGTATTTGTGGCAGGGTGATCCGGCTTACTGGGGCGGTCAGGCACCGATCCTGTTTCCGATCTGCGGAAGTATCCGGAATGATCGGGCCATCATTGGAGACAACAAAGAAACGCAGATGCCCAGACACGGCATTGTGAGAAAAAGAGAATTTAATTGCGAACAGCAGTCCAGACATTCGGTGACGATGGCCATCGTAAGCGATGACGAACTGCTGGATCAGTTCCCGTATGCAGCGAAAGTGGCGGTCACATACACTTTAGAGGATCATTCCGTCATCCAGAAGTTTACGGTTGAGAATCTGGAAGAGGAAGAGATGATGCCCTTTTTCGTAGGCGGACATCCCGGATTTAATTGTCCCCTTGTGGCAGGTGATGCATATACCGATTATTACGTGGAATTTGAAAAGGAAGAGACCTGCAGTGTTCCGGAGCAGTTGACGGATATCGGTCTGTTGAATCTTCAGAACCGGACCGAACTTTTAAAGGGAACAAAGCGTCTGCCCCTTTCTTTTGAACTGTTTGCAAAGGATGCGATCACCTTGGATGAACTTCAGTCACGCAGCGTAACTCTCGCTTCCCACAAGCATGATCACAGCGTGCGGCTTGATTTTGAAGATTTCCCTTATCTGATCTTATGGACCACTGCCAATCAGGGACCGTTTCTTGCGATGGAGCCCTGGCTTGGACTTTCCACTTGCAGTGATGAGGGGGATCAGTTCGAGGAAAAGCGCAATGTGCAGTTTGCTATGCCGGGTGAATGCAAGAGTTATAGTTTTAAGATCACAGTTTCATAATATTTCATAAATTCAGGGGGACGGGAAAATGGGTTTTGTATCCAGATTTCCCCGTCCCCCTTGCACGCAGAAAGGACAGTTACGATGGAACATAAGGAACAGAAGCATAAACGACGTGTGCGCTATTCCGGTACACATCCGAAACGGTTTGAAGAAAAATATAAAGAACATGATCCGGAAAAATATGCGGAAACGGTGGCGAAGGTCATCAGTAAGGGCAGTACGCCCGCAGGCATGCATATTTCCATTATGGTAAAAGAGATCTTGGAAGTATTAAAGATCAGGCCCGGTGAAAAGGGGCTGGACGCCACTCTGGGCTATGGCGGCCACAGCAGAAAAATGCTGGAGCAGTTGGAAGGAAAAGGTCATCTCTATGGGCTGGACGTAGACCCCATCGAGATCGTAAAAACTACCGAGCGATTACGTCAGGCGGGGTTTGGTGAAGATATCTTAACGGTGATCCGGACAAACTTCGCCAATCTTGCAGAGGTAGGAAACGAACACGGCCCCTTTGATTTTCTGTTGGCAGATCTTGGTGTGTCGTGGATGCAGATCGATAATCCGGCGAGAGGTTTTTCTTATAAATTGGAGGGTCCGCTGGATCTGCGTCTGGATCCGGAGCATGGCGTATCAGCGTCCGAGCGTTTGAGGGAACTTACAGCGGATGAGTTTGAAGGGATGCTGGTGGAAAATTCTGATGAACCCTATGCGGCACAGATCGCGGCAGAAGTGTATCGCCGGTTGCGCCGGGGCGTTCCCATGGATACCACCGGTTCTCTGGCAGAGGCAGTGGAGGCTGCGCTTTCCTGTGTGCCCGACTCCAAGGAGAAAAAAGACCTGATCAGGAAAACGAACCAGCGTGTTTTTCAGGCACTGCGTATTGATGTGAACAGCGAGTTTGAAGTGCTGGAAGCATTTTTGCATGCATTGCCCGATGTGATGGCGCCGGGTGGACGGATCGCGATCCTGACCTTTCATTCCGGAGAAGACCGTCTTGTGAAGAAGGCGTTCAAGCAGTACTATAAGGAAGGGATCTTTTCACAGATCTCCCAGGATGTGATCCGGCCTTCTGCGGAAGAATGCCGCGCCAATGGACGGGCACGGTCCACAAAACTGCGTTGGGCCGTCAAATAAAAAGAGATAGACTTCGCAAATAAAGTGGAGTATACTATCCGTGTTTTGAACATTTATGAGGAGGGATATCCATGTATCTGGTTTTTTTGTTCATTTGGATCATTTTTAACGAGAAATTGAATCTGGAGATTTTACTGTTTGGGCTTGTGATCTCGGCCCTGGTATTGGCTTTCGTGTGCAGATTTA
>CAMBUC010000023.1 GCA_945871045.1 uncultured bacterium | reverse complement strand
AGCGGCTGAACCTCAGTCGTAGTATATCGCGGTTGGAATCAGCTATCAAGGGCACACCGTGCCATTTCATGGAGACCCTTGACATCTGATTCCAACCACGATAAAGAGTGATCAAGAGGTTAAACTGGATTTTGCCCGGTGAGGGGCAATCAGAAGCAGAAAGCAACAGGAAAACGTCCGCTGAAAAGTGCTGTTGCCGGAGCAAAGTCAGTAAAAATACAAAGAATGAGCCAGTAGTCGGCAGGAATATTTTCCGTGGGGCGTGACCCTGTATTGGAGCTGAGCTGACACCCGGGTTATGGATATGCCAAACGAAGGAAGTTAGGACTTGAGATCCTGTTAGACATGGGAGGTTGACGGCCATAGAGGGATGGGGATACACAAGGCCATGTAAAGCGAAAAATGCGACGTTTTACTTTGTATACCCAAAACCACTATGTTTGGCACTAGATGCAGAGAAGTATCCATGACTTTGGCTCGTTCGTCTGAGATATGTAACTGAAAATTCCTTGAAAAATAAGGAAAAAAGGCTTGACTATATAGGGAGGGAGAAATGAAAATGTTGCATAAGCGTCCTTTGTGGAAATCAGTGGTGTTAGTTTTGTGTGCGGTGATGTTGACAGTGGCAACACCGATAAGTGATGTACAGGTTGTATCGGCAGCAGTCAGCACGTTTTCAAGTACTACAAAAGTTTTGGTCTGTGGTACACAGGCAAAGATCAAGTTGCCGAAGGGCTGGTCGAATTGTAAATTTACAAGTTCAAATAAAAAAGTGGCAACAGTGACTTCAAAGGGCATTGTCAAAGCGGTGCGTCTGGGGGTTGCCAAGATTACAGTGAAGTCCGGCAGTAAAAAGAAGATTTACGCAATTACGGTAACGCCCAAAAACAAAAGTGATGTATGGTTAAACCAGGAGACGATACTGGCAGGTCAGAAATTGCAGTTTTCGCTTGCTTCCGACAAATATGATACCAGTCAGGTGGAACTCACATTTGATAGTGGTTATTCAGAAATCAACAGTAAGGGTAAATGCACGGGGATTGAAGGCTCTGGTTGGGCTGATCTTTATTATTCCTATGGATCGTTTAAAAAACACATAAATCTAGTAATCTGGGATCCGGATGATCTGTTTACAGTAATTATGGGTAATGAATGGTATGAAGACACGGATGAATGTAATGTGTATGCAGGTGATCCCTATACCATTATTGTGAGTTTGGGATGGGATGAAACTGTCAAGCAGACACTTCCTGAATTGAGGAAACAGGGAGTATCTGTACTGTTAGATGGAACAGAGATGGAAGATACAGTGGTATTCACACCGGGCGTACATGAATTGTCTCTTGTTAGTGGCAATGTAAACTATAAGAAAAAAATTAATGTTTCTTATTCTGTAAAGAATGCGCTTATTCAAAGAGATGCCACAGGCTTCTCGGCAGAGGCAAAAGCAGTATTTGATGCAGCATTTTCTGCTGTCGGACAGGTGGTAAGAGATGGCATGAGTGACAGAGAGAAGGTAAAGGCAATTCATGATTATCTGATTTACCATGCCAACTATGTGAATAACGGAAATTATGCAACGGCAGAGAACTGGGCATATGGAGCGGAAGGGGTTTTATTACATCGTGAAGGTGTGTGTCAGAGTTATGCGATTGCATTCTATATGATGGCAACGGCATCGGGTGTGGATTGTGAATACGTGACAGGGACTGCAACAAACGCTTTGTCATCAGGTGGACATGCATGGAACCGTGTAAAAATTGATGGGAAATGGTATTATATAGATTGTACTTGGGATGACCCGGTAGGCGGTGGGTATGAAGGTTATGACTATTATTTGTCAGAAACACTGTGGTCGGATCATACAGTAGAAGACATCATAGATCTTTCAACCGAAGAAAAATATATGTGGGAACACTACTACCTGACCGGTAAAGGGTATAGCGCAAGTAGGTGAGCATTTCGTTTGCAATGATATTTCGGAGAAAGGAAGTGGTATTATGTCTAATATTTTGCAGCGTGATGGGTTGACAATAGAATTACTTGCCAGACTTTCATATCAATCATGCTTGGGTATCAATCTGAAGAAAAACCTTCATTATTTTGATAAGGATGCACTTTTAGCGGAAATCAATAAGGTGATTGAATGGTATGATGAGTTTGAAGAATTACATGAGCTTGCATTAGATTATCGGATAAAAAGTGTTCAGTCAGCAGTTTTGAAATACAACCGTTATTATCCTGATCATCAGACAAGAAAAGTATTCGATGATCTATTAGGGTTTCGTTCATTGTGTGATAATTATGATGATGTATTAGCACTACGAGCTATATCCGAATTTCGAGTTGCCGATATGACGAAGGGAAAAGCAAAGGATGATGGTTATCGAGGTGTTCATGTATATTATCAGTTAGACGGTAATCATTATCCGATCGAGATTCAGTACAATACTTATTATGATAGGCAATTCAACAATTGGCTTCATAAGTATATATACAAGAAGAACTACGAAAATAAAGTTGGGTTGCAGTTGCGAAATCTGTATGAGCGTGCTAAAATCCAAACAGAGCAAGATTTTATGGAGGCGATGAAACATGTGTTATCTAATTGCAAAGAACATTGATGCCGAAGGATGTGTTGCGCTCAGAACGACACATGGGAAGCATCTTTCTTCCTTTAAGAGATCATTAATGGAAAAAGTTGGATATGACAAGATCCAGTTGGTTACGATTAGCAGACCGTCTGCTTATGGAGAGTATGAGCCATACAGATTCGTTGAATCAGAGGCAGATTTTGCATATGCGGTGGAGCATATGTAGAAAGATAAAGAGTAAGTAGTTGATATAGGAGTGCAGACAAATGATAATAGGTATTATATTGCCCATTTTGGGCGCGGCTGCTTTGATTGTAGCCATATCCTTTACTGCAGTTTCCAAGTCGGATGGGAAACTGCAGGGGCAGACAACCGGAAGGATTGTGGATATCACATATTATCCGGAAGGTTTTAATAAGGGGCTTGGCGGAGAGGAATCAGTAAATGCTTCGTATTCAACAAATCGGCAGCAGCATATGGCGGGAAGTGTGTACGCTTATGTTGTGGACGGTGTGGAGTACCGCAGAACTACCAATTATTTAGTGAATGAAGGTGCGGCCAAAAAGAAGATTGGACAGATATGTACTGTTCGCTATCATGTCAGCGATCCATCCGTAGCATCTATTGCCAAGTCCGGTGTTTTTAAGACTGTGGCAGTAGTGTTATATATCATAGCATTCCTGTTAATATTGGCAGGATTCCTGTTGGCAGTGCTTTTATAGTTTTATCATTTTTTGAAGAAGTTTCGTTCCTTTTATTGGGAAGATTTTTTATCTCGGAACCCCAGATGAATGGCATCTGTAGGACAACTTTCGACGCATTTACCGCACCGGATACATTCAGCAGAATCACATTCCTTTACCGGGTTTACATCCATTTTACAGACAGACGCACACTTGCCGCAATGAATGCACTTATGGTCATCGATCGTCATGTGATAGAAACTCACTTTATTCAGTAAACCATAGATTGCGCCAAGGGGGCAAAGGGTTTTACAAAAAAAGCGATATACAAAACAGCATCCGATCACAACAAGTACCAGAATGGTAATCTTTAGACTAAATATGTGTCCCAGTGTCTGTCTCAATTCACTATGTGTGCTTAGTAAAGGAATACCTCCTTCCAGTGTACCTGCCGGGCAAATATATTGACAAAACGTCGGTTTTCCAATGCCCATGTAATTTGTCACCGCAGCAGGTAAGATGATCACAAAGACCAGAAGCACCGCATATTTTATGTAAGTCATCCATTTTGGTATTTTTATTTTTTTAACCGGAAGTAAATGGATCACTTCCTGTATGAGTCCAAAAGGGCAGATGTAGCCGCATATCAGCCTTCCAAATAACACACCGACCGCAAGCAAAAAACCGACAACATAAAAACTGAAACGATAATTCATGGAACCGGCAACAGCCTGCATGGCACCAATCGGACAAGCATAGGTCGCGGCCGGACAAGAGTAGCAATTTAAACCGGGATTGCAAAACTGTTTCCAGTTTCCGGTGTATATGTTTCCTTTGGAAAAATTAGCCAGTTTTGAATTGGTGAATCCAAAGGCGGCAATTTGAATTAATTTTCTTTTTACATTGATTCCTATTTTCTTCATTTATCCAAGACCTATACATTCCAGGCATATGTTAACAGCCTTATTCAATACGACAGATACTTCGCCACGGGTAACGCCATACGCCATAAATGCAAATGCGGATACAAGTGTCAGATAGCGCATTGCTCTTTTGGTTTTACTGTCCATTCAAATATTCCTCCACAAAATCCTTATATTTTTCAACATATGCACCTATGATCGGATCACCCACAATCGTTCCATTGCCATCAACAAAAATGGTGGTGGGGACGCCTATTAGCGAAGCCATGATACTTGCAAAAGCCTCTGTTCCGCCTATGAGTTGCACAAAATCCGCGCCTGCTTTTGATGTGATTTGTTTCGCAAGTTCGATATGCTCTGTGTCATCCATTCCACGAATATCCTGTACCAATCCTATGATCTGAACATTCTCAGGCAGTTCCTTTGCCCATGCGCCCAGTTCAGGCATTTCTTCTATGCAAGGTGAGCAAAAAGTTCCCCATATATTTATAACCGTCAGGTCTTTTTCGGAAAAAATGCTCTCTGTCACTTCGTTTCCCTCTAAATCCACCGTCTGAAATGCTCCGATCGCAGAGGGAAAATTTCCGGCTGAAGCATCCTGCTCTGTTCCTTGCAGTTTATATTCCGGAAGTGGTTTCACAGTATTACTTGCAGTATTTGTCTCCTTATCCGTACTGCTGTTTCCGCATGCAGCAGTGCCCAATACTAAGGCTGCTGCCAGGATCACACTCATCGTTTTTCTTAACACGTTTTTCATCAAAATATTTCCTTTCTGTAGGCTGTGATGTTTATAGTAAAGAGTATAACACATTTTGTCTTTTTTTGCTATCAATTAATTTGTGAAAGGGAACAACTGGAAAAAGAGTTAAAAAAGGGCTTGCAGTATCAAAGATACCCTGTAAAATGAAGTTAAAGTCATAGGGTTGTCCGGAAATAACTGAAGGGGGAGAAAGATGATGAGCAATATTCGATTCGTTACACTGATGGAGGATTATCTATGCGGAGATCATCTGGTGGCAGAGCATGGATTGTCTTTATACATAGAAACAAAAAAACATAAACTGCTCGTAGATACGGGGCAGTCAGATCAAACATGGGAAAATGCCAAAGCAAAAGGCATCGATATTTCGTTAGTAGATACCGTGATATTAAGTCACGGCCACTATGATCATTCCGGTGGATTGCTGAAGTTCGCAGCCATAAATAAAACGGCGGATATCTATATGCGAGACAATGCTGCAGGTGCGTATTACTCCTATAAAAAAGACAAGGAAACATATATCGGTATTGATAAAGAGATTTTGAAATTATCTAATTTACATCTGGTTTCCGATTCTACGGTAATCGATGATGAACTGTCCCTTTTTACGAATGTGAAGCCGAAACATTCCTGGCCGAAAGGAAACCGGCGTCTTTATGAAAAGAAGAACGGAGTGTTTGTACCAGATACTTTTTCCCATGAGCAGTATTTGGTCATCACATACGATGGTGGAAAATATGCCTTGATCTCCGGCTGCGCACACACCGGAATATTAAATATCCTTGATACCTTTCATGAACGATATGGGAGGGCACCTTCCATTGTGATCAGCGGTTTTCATATGATTCAGTCAGAGTATTCAGATAATGATTTGGAAGAGATCAAACATGTTGCCAAAGAGCTTTCTAAGTTGGATACGATATTTTATACCGGCCACTGTACCGGAGAGGTGGCTTATAAGATTTTAAAAGAACGCATGGGAGAGCAGCTTCATGCAATCGCAGAATTATAAAAATCAGTTCACAAAAAAGACACAAAAAAATGAGCAGCCGTTATTGACAAGTGGAAACCAAAGGACTATAACAAGGGCAGAACGAAAGAAAAGAAACATTTCTAGAGTGTTTCCAAACATTTCAGGTTCAAAGAATAATCAGGTGCCGATTGCAAATAAAACGTAGATTGCAATTGTAGGTTAGGGATGAAGCCAGAAAAAACAAAGGAGAAAGAAATAGCCATTTTAATGAAATGACAGATTGAAAAAGTTTGGCAGGCATCCCGATGTGGATGCCTGTTTTGTATGAAATGGAGAGTAATGAGATGCTTGAATTTATTAAAGATTTTGGATTGATACTATTGGTTTGCAAAAGTTTGGGATTGCTTAGTAAGCGGTTGGGAGCGCCGCAGGTTGTTGGGGAAATTATCGGTGGACTGATACTGGGCCCGTGTCTTATGGATTGGATCGAAAGTGGTGACACGATATCCCTATTTGCCGAAATAGGTGTCATTCTGATGATGTTTTCCACTGGACTCGGCACAGACCTGAAACAATTGATCAAAACAGGAAAAACTGCATTTTTGATGGCGTTAGCCGGTGTTGTAGTTCCTTTGCTTGGTGGAACGGTATTATACGCATGCATATATGGCTTCGGCGCGATTGGTTCAAATGAATTTTTCTCCGGTCTTTTTATTGGTACGATCATGACTGCAACAAGTGTTTCCATAACGGTTGCAACGCTTCAGGAATTGGGAAAGATCAATACAAAACTTGGAACGACGATCGTCAGTGCGGCTATTATCGATGATGTAATAGGGATGATCGTTTTAACTTGTGTCATAGGGGCTGCCTCCGGTAAGGGCGGATCTTTTAGCACAATATTAATAAAGACGATACTCTTTTTTATCTTTGCTTTTGTTGTAGGATATGTGGTGAATCGCGGAATGGGATTACTTGACAAGAAATATCCCCGTACGCAAAGGGTTCCTATTTTTTCTTTGGCAGCCTGTTTTTTAATGGCTTACATAGCAGAAAAGGTGTTTGGTATAGCGGATATCACAGGCGCTTACATTATGGGTGTGGCACTTGCTTCCGTTGATGATGCGGAATATATTGAAAAAAAGATAGACATCAGTGCCTACATGATTTTTGCACCGATATTTTTTGCAAATATAGGCCTTCAAACAAACATAAATCATATGAGCGAAGACATGATATTATTTAGTTTCTTGTTTGTTATCGTTGCGCTGGTATGTAAAGTGTTTGGATGCGGTGTGGTTGCCAGATTATCCGGTTTTGACACAAAAGATGCCTTGAAAGCAGGAGTTGGCATGATGACAAGAGGAGAGGTGGCGCTAATTGTTACTCAGAAAGGATTGTCGATTGGCTTAGTGGATCCTTCCTTCTTCTCGGCTGTTATTTTACTTATTATTGTTTCGTCCATTGCGACGCCTCTTCTTTTGAAGGTAATGTATAAAGAGCCTGCGGCCGTTTAAAATCCTCACAGAATGCGCAAAGGGGAGAAAAATCCCGCAAAAATATTTGGTGTCAGGCATTCGCTGAGTTTACATGCGATGGAAGAGAGGTAAAAAAGATTGGAACAAGGGTTTATAGGATGATCTCCAAATGATGTTTCGTAACTGTTCAGTACCTTCACAGCCACGATGAAAAAATCCATGAAAATCGTCTTCGACGATGGGATTTTTTCACTCCTGAATCATGTTTTCACGGTGCTAGACATCCAGTGGATGTCTGCTTAGCACCGACCGAAGTGAAACGTAGAGTCTACGCGGTTCCGCTCCGATCTGTTCTGAACAGATACGATGTTTCTGTATCATATGCATAGAATGAAACCATGTGATAGAACCGCGAAGAGCGTTACGGAAGGATCTCGATATACGTTTTGTAAAAGTCATATAAAACGCCATTCTCCTGTGCGTTTAACAAAAAGCGGCTGATGATAGCGCCTGTTTTGTGCTTTTTTGTACTTGCGCCAGCAGTTCCCACTGCTGGCATTCTAATTCAGATACTTTTTCTTCGAATAACAGCCGGTGTTCTTCCGGTGTGGTACGTGACATGTCACAAATCTGTTTTAACGGAATCCCAAGATTTTTATAAAAGATTGTATCAGACAGTGTGATCAGGTCTGAGATCCGGTATTCGCGGTAATTGTTTTCCGGGTCTTTTAACGGTGTGATGATCTTTTTTTCTTCCCAAAAACGAAGGGTGGAAGCGGGAATATCAAAAAAGTCTGCAATTTCTCCGATACGAAATGTGTGTTCCATAAAGTAAGCCTCCAAAGTAAGCGGCATGGTTGTGCGGCTTTTGAAAAGTACTTTTGTTTGTCATTCCAACTTATCTGACTTCCTGGTTTAATACGCTATATGCGATCGTTGATGGGATCTTTGTTGCTTCTTATGCGGGAACGGACGCGCTGGCGGCCATCAATATTGCTTATCCCATTGTCAACATTCTGCCCGGCATTGCACTTTTTTTCTTAACCCCATCCTTCAGATGCTGGGTGCGACAGCAGTTACGTTGGAAAACAGCAGGATCTACAGCATGTTCTGGCTTGTGGCAACACCGGCTGTGCTGGGAAAGGAACTTTTGACTTATTTTATCCGGGTGGATGGTGCGCCATCCTTCAGTTTCTTTTTGGCGCTTTCCTGCGGGGTTTTAAATATTGTTCTTGATTACGTTTTTGCGTTCCTTTGCGCTTCTGCTTCTGTTTTTACTGCTTCTGCCGCGGTATTTTGGATTGACCGGTGTCTGGATGGCAGTCCCGGCAGCAGAAGCGCTGACATTTTTTGTCACGATAGGGCTGTGGCATGGCAGGCGTACATGTTTTCTGTATAGGGACGGAAAATAATAAAATTCATGCAATAAAAACAAGCGCTCACCCATTATATCAGTAGATGGCCATCACTCAGACACAACCAAGGAGAAAAGTTATGATGATATTTGCTGCCGTGGCATATGACGAGCCACAAAAAAAAGAAACGGTCATGATCGAGGAATCGTTGTTTTCCAGAATCGGAGCGGGAGAAAAGGATGCATTCTGCAAATTATATGAGCAGACATCCAACATCGTTTTTTCATACGCGCTTGCGCTGCTTCGCAATCGCGAGGATGCGGAGGATGCCATGCAGGAAACATTTTTAAAGATCCGGGCGGCAGCGCATCTGTATGTACCGATGGGAAAGCCCATGGCGTGGATCTTCACGATCGCGCGAAATATCTGTCTGGAGAAATGCGGGCAGAAAAAGCGTTTCTCCGGTGAGCCGTTGGATGAGGCAAAGGAAGAGATCGATTTTAGCGGGATTAAGGACCGGGAGGATCGCATCGTGCTTGAAACTGCATTCCGGGTACTCTCAGAGGAGGAATGCTGGATCATACTATTGCATGCGGTGTCAGGCCTGCGCCATCGGGAGATCGGGGCATTATTAAGACTTCCGGTGTCAACGGTTTTATCAAAATACAATCGTGGGCTGAAAAAATTGCGTAAAGAATTGGAGGAAAAATTATGAGTAGGATGGCAGAGATAAATATGGAGAAACATTTGAGATCAGCAGTCAAACAGATGACGCCGGTGTGCGCTGAAACTGTTTGGCAGCAGCCGGTAGAGCGGGCCACGGGAGATGAGTGGTATTTGAAGAAAGAAGCAAAGAGTACTTCAAACCGTGGAAAACTCGTTCGTTTTTTGGCATCTGCAGCTGCCTGTCTGGTGATCTGTATCAGCGCGGTGGGGTTGATGGATCATCGAAAGGATGCTACCGTATATTTGGATGTGAACCCCAGCGTGGAACTTCAGATCAACAGCCGCGACAAGGTATTATCAGCCAATGGGGAGAATGCGGACGGTGAGGTCATTCTGGGGGATATGGACTTAAAAGGTACGGATCTTGATGTGGCGCTCAATGCGATCATCGGATCGATGGTACAACATGGCTATCTGAACGAGGCACAGAAGATGATCCTGCTCTCTGTTGACAGTAAAAATGAACAGCGGGCAAAAGTGCTTAGGCAGCAGATCTCCACGGAACTGAATGCGAATCTGGCATCGTTTCTTGGATCCGGATCCGTGCTGGATCAGTCGGTGGCTGCTACGGATGAACTGAAGCAATTGGCACAGCAGTATGAGATTACACCCGGAAAGGCATTGCTGTTGCAGCGTCTGACGGAAGAAAACCCAAATCTGGATTACGAGAAACTGGCAAAACTGCCCATGAATGAGTTGGTTGGTTACCTGAAGCAGTCCGGTGTGGATGTCAGAAATTATGTACATTGCACAGGGGATGACCTTGATGATGAGGATGATCTTGTCGATGAACTGGATGACCTGATTGACGATAATGATCCAGATGACGTTGAGGATGAAGATGATGAAGGTGATGAAGACGAAGACGATGCAGACGATATCGATGAAGATGAGGACGAAGAAGATGAGTCCGATGATCCGGATGATGATGACGATGACGTGGATAGCACGGACGATGATGACGATGACATAGATGATGAGGAGGAGGACAATGATTGATCCGGAAAGCCCGGTTAACGGAACGAGGTTGAGTGAACAGTAACGTTTCTGACAATATGATGCATTTGGTAAAATATTGTGGTTGACAAAAAGGTCTACATATTATAGACTAAAGAAAGGTCTATAATGTGTAGACCTTTTGTATCAGATGGGGAGGGAAGCGTATGGAGAGTCTGTTTTTGCAAATGCTGAAGATGAGCGTGACTGCCGGATATTGTATCCTGGTGGTATTCGTGCTGCGCTTGCTTATGAAAAGGCTTCCGAAATTATACTCGTATATTTTGTGGATCGTCGTATATTTCAGGTTGATCTGTCCGGTGTCTGTAAACAGTGTGTTTAGCCTTGTGAGGGTTCAGCCGCAGGCGATGCCGGAGATGCTTGGTGTGAAGTCACAGGCTCATGTAAGTAACAGCATGTCACAGACCGCACAGGTTGTTGAAACGGCTGATGCGGTCATAAGAATTCCAACTGACACAGGACTGACAGAGTCTGTGAGTGCCATGCAGGTGATGCTATCCGTGGCAGTTTATATCTGGGTCGCAGTGGCGCTGTTTCTCATTTTATATAATGTTTTTTCTCTTTTACGATTAAAGACAGGATTGAAGCAAGCGATACCGCTCAGTGAGGATAAGGATGGATCGGTCTTTGTGGCAGATTGTATCGGAACCCCGTTTGTTTTGGGGATCTTTTCACCGCGGATTTACCTTCCGTCCGGACTTGGCGAAAGTGAAAAGAATTATGTACTTGCACATGAGAAGACACATATCCGAAGAAAAGATTATCTCGTTAAGCAACTGGCATTTCTCGTGACATGCATTTACTGGTTTCATCCCCTCGTTTGGCTGGCTTTTTATCTGATGTGCCAGGATATGGAGATGGCGTGTGACGAGTGCGTGATCAGGAACTTTGGAGGAGAGACAAAAAAGGATTATTCTATGACTCTGCTCGCGCTCGCGCAGGAGCGACATGGTTTGACAGGAAGCCCGTTGGCATTTGGAGAAGGAGGTATAAAAAAACGAATTATGAATGTATTGCATTATAGAAAACCGGCATTTTGGGCGAGCGTGACAGTAGCCATTCTGCTGGTGGCGGTTCTGATCGGTCTGGCGCTAGACCCGAAAGAAGCGCATAAGGAGGAGACAACAGATCCGGCAACGATCAGTGAGGAACAGAGACAGTCGGAAGAACAGAGGAGAGAAGATAGTCTTGGCGAAGAGCAAAAACAGGAGGCAGAAGAACAGAAACAAATGGCGGCAGAACAGGCACAGCAGGGTGTGCCGCTCACGGTTTTTTATGGAAATGATACAGCGGAATTTCTTCTTTCCAAAACCGTCATGGTTCCGGATATCAGTGCTGGTGAGATCATCGGACAATTGCAGGAAGCGAAGGTGTTCGGTGGAGACATAACGCTGCTTCGCATGGAGATCGGGGAGGACGGCTGCATGACCCTGAATTTTAACAATGCGTTTGGGCAGCAGTTGGGGATGTATGGCAGCGCCGGAGAGTATTTGATGGTGGGGAGTACGGTCAATACGTTTCTCTCGGCATTTTCTGAGTGCGACCGCGTGCGCTTACTCATAGAGGATGAACCGTGCAGTTACGGACAGATGGATTATTCCCAGCCGTTGGAACGATTTGCAAATGTGGAAACAACAATTTTGACATCAATTATCGTAGAGGGGCAGGAGCAGGATATTGAGATGACCCGAATCTCAGCAGCACCGGGATTCGCCATCAATTATGACAAGGAGCGGTTTGACCTGAAGGAGGAAGTAAGTGGAATGACCTCGCTCATTGCAAAGGCAGGCAGTCTGACGGCACAGCTTGATTGTTGGAAAAACGGAGGATCGCAAAGTGACACGGTGTCAGAATTGAAGAAGTGGGAATTTGGAACGAATGTCAGGGAAGAACATGTCATTTTGGAGCAGCAGGGTTATGATGCGGTGAAACTATCGGATAAAGAGAACAGTGTGGATGTGAGGACAGAAGACTATGTGATCGCTGACGGCTCGGCAAGCTGGGTGATTCGGCTTAAATATTCGATGGAGGCGGAAGAAGGCTTACTGCCGGAACTTATCTATACATTGAATTCGTTTCAGATTTTGCACTGATCTGAGATAGCGCCAGTATCCATTTGCGCAATGAAAGACACAAATAGATATTTAACATTGAAAGGATATCGGGATGAAAGAACATAAACTTGCAACCAGTGAAAAACGATTTGCAGATCTGATCTGGGACAGAGAACCCATTGGTTCGACGGAACTTGTGAAGATCTGCGAGCAGGAATTTGACTGGAAAAAATCTACAACATATACCATGCTAAAAAAGTTGTGTGAGAAAGGGATTTTTAAGAATGAACATGCGATAGTTTCCGCACAGATATCGCGGGAAGAATTTTATGGCAGGCAGAGCCGGGAATTTGTTGCGGATACCTTTGACGGATCATTGCCTAAATTTCTTACTGCCTTTATCGGAAAAAAGAAATTGTCGGACGCACAGGTCGAGGAAATGAAGGCGCTGATCGAAAATTATCGGGAATCGTGAGTGAAACTTTTCCATAATTGTTTTTGCACGTGGAAGGCAAGAGCAAAGAGAAACAAAGATTATTTTCAACATGTATCATAACGGCTCCACAGCCCAGGAGATTCCTGTGGAGTAGCCACGAAGAGCGGTTTACAAAGTCATATTTTGAGAAACTGTGATATTGTTATATTGTTATCACAGTTTTTCTTTACTAAAAAAAGAAACGTGTTATAATATATTTGTGCATATGCCAATAAAAATGAGGTGGAGAAAATGCCGAAATGCAGAAAACGAGTTGTGTGTAAAGGGCCGGATACGACCTTGTTCGTTCCTCATGAAAATGATCATAGGGAGTTACTTACTATGACTGTGGACGAATATGAAAGCATCAGACTGATCGATCTGGAGAGGTTCAGTCAGGAAGAATGTGCTAGGCGGTTAGGTGTTGCGAGGACAACGGCGCAGTTGATCTACAATCATGCACGGGAAAAATTGGCAAAAGTACTGGTGATGGGGATGGGACTTCAAATAGAAGGTGGAAGCTATCGTCTTTGTGATGGAAGTCCCCGCTGTAAAAGGTGTCATTTGAACAATCAGGGGGCATTAGGCTGTGCCAGCCGAGGGAGTGTATGACGGAAAACCGGGTCATCTTGAAAGATGCAGATGGTCTGAAACGTATAGAAAAAGGTATCTTATGTGACTGAGTTACAGAACAGAGTGGATGCTTAATGTATACTTATATCAAAATAAAAGGAGGATAATTGTATGGGTATTCTATTTGAAGAACTAACTGAAGGTGATGAGGTAATCTTAAAAGACTTGGAGAATGTATGTCTTACAGAGGGAGCC
>CAMBUC010000022.1 GCA_945871045.1 uncultured bacterium | reverse complement strand
TTCTAGTCCAGAAAGGAGAACTGGTGATTTTATGCTGAGAAATCTCTAAGGTACTGATGCCTGCGTACATTCCTTGAAGGATGTTCCCATGGAGGTTCCGGAACAGTTACCGATCCTTGGATATTCCAAACGGGAGGATGCGCGGGATGTTCTGGTGCTGCCGAAAGGTGTGATGCAGTGGGATCAAACAAAGCCGGTTGGCACATCCAGTATGCGAAGGAGTATGCAGTTGCATAACAAATACCCGGATCTGGAGATTTTGCCGGTGCGGGGAAATGTGCTGACAAGATTAAACAAACTGGATGACGGTGCATACGGTGCCCTCATCCTGGCAGCAGCAGGGTTAAAGCGATTGCAGTTACAGGATCGGATCACAAGATATTTTGAGCCGACAGAACTGCTTCCGGCAGCAGGGCAGGGGATCCTTGCGGTGCAGGGAAGAGCAGGAGAGGATGACTCCTTTTTGAAGGGATTTTTTGATGCAGACAGTCAGGTGATGGCAGAAGCCGAGCGAGCTTTTGTGAGGGAATTGGATGGCGGCTGCAGTTCACCGATTACAGCATACGCGAAGGTGGAGAACGATCAGTTGATCTTATATGGATTTTGTGATACTTATGATGGCAGTTATGCCTATGAAAGCGCCAGTGGCAGCCGTCATCAGGCAGAGCAGACAGGTATCGGACTGGCGCGATATATGAGGGATGGATTATGAGAAGATCAGAAGCTAGGGAACACGCATTAAAAGCAAGGACAACAAAACAGTCCTCAAAGAAGGGAAAGGTCTGGTTAGTCGGAGCAGGTCCTTCCGATCCGGGATTATTTACATTGAAAGGAAAAGCAGTCCTTTCAATGGCTGAGGTAGTCGTTTATGATGCGCTGGTAAGTGCAGGAGTGCTTGCAATGATTCCGGATCATGCGGAGCGGATCTATGTGGGAAAAAGAGCCGGCGATCATGCCATGGCCCAGGAGCAGATCAATGAACTGCTGGTGAAAAAAGCATTGGAAGGAAAACGTGTGGTACGTTTAAAAGGCGGAGATCCTTTTTTATTCGGCAGAGGTGCGGAAGAAATACTAAAACTTCGGGAACATGGAATTGCCTATGAAGTGGTTCCGGGAGTCACCAGTGCCATCGCAGTGCCTGCTTATAACGGGATCCCGGTCACAGACCGAAACCATGCCAGCAGTGTCCATATCATCACCGGGCATAAGCGGGCAGATAAGCCTTTGAAACTGCCCTTTGAAGCCTATGTAAAAACACAGGGGACATTAGTATTTCTGATGGGACTGTCTGCGCTTTCGGATATCGTCCACGGGCTGCTGCATGCAGGAATGGATCCCAAAACACCGGCAGCGGTGATGGAGCGGGGAACTACCGCATCACAGCGCCGGGTCATTGCGCCGCTTCATGGCATAGAAGCAGCAGTAAACGAAGCAGATATGCAGACACCGGCGATCATTGTGGTTGGTTCGGTGGTGGAGTTGAGCGACAAATTGTCCTGGTATGAAAAATTGCCTTTATTTGGACGGCGGTTTGTGCTGACCAGACCGAAAGAGCGAATGGACGAGTTGACACAGATGCTTCGTATGCGTGGCGCTGAAGTGATCGAGCAGCCTGTGATCGAGACAAAACCGATGGTTTTAAAGGAAACCGTGGCACTGGATTATGACTGGTTAGTGTTCACATCACCCGCCGGAGTACACACATTTATCCAGATGCTATGGGATACCGGACGGGATGTACGATCCCTTGGAAACATGAAGATCGCAGTAATCGGAAGTGGCACAAAGTCAGCCCTCCGTGAATATGGGCTTGTGGCTGATCTGATACCGGAGGTTTATGATGGGGAATCACTGGGAACGCTGCTTGGAGAAAACCTTGTAGATCAAAGCCGCGTGCTGATCGCCCGGTCCTCCATCGGAAACCCCAAATTAGTAACCTGTATGAGGGAGCGTGCATCGGCACTGGGAAAGACCCTAACCATCAAAGATCTGGCGATCTATCAAACATTAGAAAAGAAGAACCATGTGACATCCATCACACAGTTCTTGGCAGAAGATACCATCGACGGCATCTATTTTACCAGTGCTTCCACGGTGCGGGCATTCTTGCGGGCCAATACCAAAGCAGACCCCACAAAGATAAAAGCGCTCTGTATCGGCGAGATGACTGCAAACGAAGCAAGAAAAGCCGGCATGAATGTATATGTAGCAGAGGAAGCATCTGTGGAAGGGTTGTTACAGTTAACGGAATCTATATATACCAATGAAAAGAAGTAACTATCAATTTACTTAATTGATTTTCGTAGACGAAGCACCTGAGAAGCATGATTTCCAATGGAAGACCCTCGAAAAGCGTCGGTACTTGGATTTTTCGAGTAATCACGATGAAAAATCCTTAGTATCCGCTACGCTTTGAGCGGAGCGAAAGCGCGTCTTACATGGAAATATGCTTCTCAGGTGCGTATAGAAAGGCAGAAAAAATGATACAAAGACCCAGACGACTGCGCACAAGCAGCCGGATCAGAAACCTGGTGCGCGAGACGCGCATCAGCCCGGACTCTCTCATTTACCCGATGTTTGTGGTAGAGGGACAAAATAGAAAAGAAGAGATCACATCCATGCCTGACCAGTACCGCTATAGCATCGACCGGATGGATGAGTGTTTAGAGGAACTGGAAGCAGCAGGCGTACATGCAGTCATGCTCTTTGGCATTCCGGAACATAAGGATGAGACCGGAAGCGGTGCATATGATCACAACGGAATCGTGCAGCAGGCACTGCGCCATGGAAAACAGACTCATCCACAAATGTATTATGTGGCGGATCTGTGCATGTGCGAGTATACATCACACGGTCACTGCGGCATCTTACACGGGGAGGATGTGGACAATGATGCCACATTAGTATACCTGCAAAAGATCGCCGTTGCACAGGCCGAGGCAGGGGCTGATATGATCGCTCCTTCCGATATGATGGATGGAAGAGTGGCTGCGATTCGGGAGGCGCTGGATGAAAACGGTTACAGCCACATTCCCATCATGGCGTATTCTGCAAAATTTGCATCCTCCTTCTATGGACCGTTTCGTGATGCAGCAGATTCAGCTCCCAGTTTTGGAGACCGAAAGAGTTATCAGATGGATTTCCATAACCGCAGAGAAGCCATAAAAGAAGTTCTTTTGGACGTGGAAGAGGGCGCGGATATCGTGATGGTAAAACCGGCAGCCTGCTACGGAGATCTGATCCGTGAGACGAAGGATGCAACCCATGTACCGGTGGCTGCTTACAGTGTCAGTGGAGAATATTCCATGGTAAAAACAACGGCAGCAGCCGGATATATCGATGAAGAACGGATTATGTGTGAGATGGCAGTCAGTGCCTATCGTGCAGGGGCAGATATTTACATTACGTATTTTGCAAAAGAATTGGCAGCATGCATGCGGAAAGGATTGATCGGATAATGACAAGATCAGAAGAACTCTTTGAAGAAGCGATAAAATTTATTCCCGGCGGTGTGAATTCTCCGGTGCGTGCCTTTGGCTCCATCGGTTCTACGCCCCGTATGATCGCCCGGGCATCGGGAGCAAAGATGTGGGATGAAGATGGAAAGGAATATATCGATTTTATCGGGTCATGGGGACCGATGATCCTCGGTCATAGTCATCCGGAGGTTTTGGAGGCGGTGATCGATGCATGTGCGAGAGGTCTCAGTTTTGGTGCGGCGACAAAAATCGAAGTAGAAATGGCAAAACTGATCTGTGACAACATTCCCTCTATCGATATGATCAGAATGGTCAATTCCGGAACGGAAGCCGTGATGAGTGCGATCCGTACAGCGCGGGGATTTACCGGAAGAGATAAGATCGTGAAATTTACCGGCTGCTATCATGGCCATTCGGATGGCCTGTTGGTAAAGGCAGGAAGCGGAGCAATGACAGCGGGAATTCCTGATTCCGCAGGCGTCCCGCAAGGCTGCACAAAAGATACGTTAACTGCATCTTACAATGATCTGGATTCCGTAGAAGAACTGTTTCGGCAGTTTCCCGGGGAGATCGCTTGTGTGATCGTAGAGCCGGTGGCTGCAAATATGGGTGTTGTTTTACCGGAAACCGGATTTTTAGAGGGACTGCGCTATCTGTGTACCCGGTATGGAGCACTCTTGATCTTTGATGAAGTGATCACAGGATTTCGTCTTAGTTTTGGCGGGGCACAGGAGTATTTCGGCGTGAGACCGGATCTGACCACTTATGGAAAGATCATCGGAGCGGGCATGCCGGTAGGCGCTTATGGCGGACGAAGAGAGATCATGGAAATGGTGGCGCCCGTGGGACCTGTTTATCAGGCAGGAACTTTAAGCGGGAATCCGGTGGCTATGGCGGCAGGGTTTGCCCAGTTATCGATTTTGCGTGATCACCCGGAGTATTACAGGCAGTTAAATGAGAAGTCCGAGATCTTCTTCCAGAAACTGTCTGTTGCAGTAGAAGCAGCGGGAAAACCGTATCAGGTGAACCATATAGGATCCCTCGGAAGTCTCTTTTTTACAGGAGAGACGGTCCGTGATTACGAGAGCGCAAAGACTTCGGATACAAGTTTGTATGCCGATTATTGTAATTATATGCTAGATCGGGGAATCTATCTGGCGCCTGCACAGTTTGAGGCGATGTTCCTTTCGATGGCACACACGACAGAACAGTTGGACCATACCATAGATGTGGCAATGGAATATTTGGCAGGTGAAGAGACGATTGGATGAAAGTACACTCAGACAAAGACGGCTGAGGGAACGAAAAAGAAGAGAAAAGCGAATGGTACTGGCGATCCTCATGGTGATCCTGGTAATTTCCTGTCTGGTGATCGCAGGACTGGTCATAAGGCATAAACGGACACGGATCGTCATGGGAAGTGATCGTGTGCAGTTAGAACCATCCCTTTCGGCAAAGGGACCAAGAGAAGTAACGGAGATGGACCGTCCGCCGCTGGATGTCAGGCTTTTAACCGTCAATGAATATTCCAGACCGGGTTTTTCCTTAGACCAGGTGAAAGGGATCGTCGTGCATTATACAGCGAATCCCGGTACTTCTGCCATGGAAAACCGCAATTATTTTGAGGGACTGAAGGACTCTCATGCCACGAAGGCAAGCAGCCATTTCATCATCGGAACAGAGGGCGAGATCGTGCAGTGTATCCCTTGTGACGAGTGGTCCTATGCATCCAACGAACGGAATAAAGATACGATTTCTATTGAATGCTGCATTTTGGACGACAGTGGAAAATTTACCGGGGAAACCTATGATTCTCTCGTGGAACTGGTCTCCTGGCTTTGTTTTCGATATGAGTTGACAGCGGATGACCTGCTGCGTCATTATGATGTGACAGGGAAAAACTGCCCCAAATATTTTGTGGAGCATGAAGAAGAATGGGAATCCTTTTTAGAAGACGTAACTATCTATATGGAGAATAAAACGAATGAATAAAAATTACGAAGCGATCTGCCGCGGCGAGGAGATCCGTGCGAACCTGATCGAACTGAAGAAACTATGCAAAGATCCGCAGGTGGCAGAGGAACTTTTAGAGGGGGAGATCGATCCTTCCGTCATCGCCTCGCTGCTGGCTGATGATGATGCAAAAGTCCGGAAAAATGCAGCGCTTTTGATTGGAGAACTGCGTGCCCAGGAAGATGCGCAGGCGTTGTACCGTGCCTATGAGGTGGAGAAAACACGCTTTGTGCGCAGTTCCTATCTGACAGCATTAAAGGCGCTGGATGTGACGGAATATATCGATTCCCTTCAGGAACGATATGAGGAATTGCTTGCCTATGAGCCAAAGGAAGAAGAAGTGAAGCATGTGACTGAGGAACGGGGGCTTTTACAGCAGCTTTTGGCACAATCCGGTGTGCTGCAAAAACACACATTTATCGGATGGAAGCGGAAAAACGATCTGATCTTTACCACGGAGCGCACACTCCGTGAACCGTTAAAAAAACAGATCGAATCCTATAGCAAAAACGGTGTGCAGACAACCGTTCATCCCATGGGCGTGATGGTACGCACCACAGAACTGGATGCGCTGTGCAAATTACATACCTACAGGGAACTCCTTCATGCATTGAATGTAAAAAAGACGATCGTAGGAACACCGACCCAACTGGCAGAGTCTCTGATGGCTTCCAATTTGATCGAACTCTTGGAATCCAGCCATCGGGAGACTGCACCCTTTTATTTTCGTGTGGAACTGCGGGGGATCACAGATCCGGCAGAAAAAGGGAAACTGGCTAAAAAACTGGCCCAGGAGTTAGAACAGCAGAGTGGAGGGAAACTGCAAAATTCTACCACGGATTATGAGGTAGAGATCCGTTTGGCACGGACAAAAGACGGAAGTTTTTATCCTTGTGTGAAATTGTATACGATTCCCGATGACCGTTTTGAATGGAGAAAACGTACGATCTCGGCGTCAATGCATCCGTCTCTTGCGGCAGCGCTCATAGAGCTGGCCAGACCGTATCTGTCAGAAGATGCAGTGGTTCTGGATGCCCTCTGCGGGGTAGGCACATTCGTGATCGAGCGGAATCTGCGCATGAAAACATACGATGATTATGCGGTGGATATTTATGGTGAAGCAATTGACGGAGCAAAAGAAAATGCGAAAGCCGCCGGCGTAGATTGCAACTTCATCATGAAGGATTTTTTGGATTTTTCATCCAAACATCAGATGACAGAGATCTTTGCAGACATGCCCAGGCGCGGAAAAAAGACAAAAGAAGAGTTAGACGCCTTTTACAGCGGATGTTTTTGCCAGTTTGAAAGCCTTCTGGCGACCCGGGGACATTTGTTTTTATATTCCGATGAGGAAGGTTTTGTGAAGAAAAATCTGCGCCTGCACGGTGATCTGGTGCTGCTGCGGGAATATCCGATCCGTCCAAAGGAGAACGGTGTGTATTATATTATCGAGAAAAGGTAGAGTGGAAATTCAGCGTGGGTGGACGTGTGCAAGATTGAGGATGGAGGAGAGAGCGATATGTATTATGTACCTGACGGCACAATGATGTGTGGTTTTTATGAGTGCGAAGCATGTGGAGAAAGATTTTTAGATCTGAAGATCGCACCGAAACTGGTGTGCCCTTATTGTGGGGAAGAGCCGGATATGGAGATCGGACCGGATGAGGAAATGCCTGTTGCAACAGAGACGGCAAAACTCCTGCAGGTGGTAGAGGGCGAAGAAGAAGTGGAGAAGATGGATGCGCTCTTGTCCCTTGCCATCACGGGTGGCGATTATAACTGGTTATAGAGGGTCTGAACAGTAACCTTTTGTTGACTGCTCCACCAGGAGAGGATGTAAAAGGAGTGTACAAATTTGGATGGAGAGAGTATAATATCAACAGAGAAGGAGGTAGATATTATGATAACTGCAGAACTTACACAAAAAATAAATTTGTTACCTCAAGAAAGTTATGATATGGTGGAGAACTTTGTACAGCAACTTCTTGATAAAAATAGTAAAAAGGAGTGCGCGTTTCAAACCTTTATGGATAAAATGAATGCAGCAGAGAGATCCGTACAGGAGCATGGATACTATTCTGAGGAGGAAGTTGAGGAAGAACTGGCAAAAATATGATACAGAAAAAAGTGCTATACTCAGAGATTGCTTTGAAAAAGCGCAAAGCAATAAAAAAAGATATTAAAGACCGTTACGGAAAAGAACGGGCCGATAAGTTTTCTGAACATATTTCCAAGACGATAGCCAAATTGAAGCAATTTCCGGAGATGGGTTCTTCGATGAGGAACAAGTACGGTTTGGATTGCGATTATTATGTAATTTTCATAGAGCATAATTATTTTATATATCGTATCACGGATGAAATGATACTGATTCTGGAAATATTTAACGAGCGAGAAGATTTTATGAGGCAGATGTTTTGTATCGTGACAACCCCACAGGAGACGTTGGACTATTGGGGTGAGTAGCGGTATTACATAATTCAGAAGCCATTAGATGATAGAAAACGTTACAAACTGTCGCATCCTTTGGGGTGCGGCAGAATTTGTTTATAGCGAAAAAACTGAACCGCGTGGACAGATAGTAAAGAGCTGCCTTGTTGTGAGATATATCAAACGACAGGGACTTTTTTATATAGTTCCATCAATCGGGATGGTATATGTTCCCTTATCCTGGTGAGTTTTTTCGACGAGTCTTTAGATTGCAGTGTCGGTAACAGTTCCTTATAGGGGCAGAGCTAACCACCGGTTAAGCCGGTTGTGTTGATTCGCAAAAAGCATGTTAGAGACAATCTTATATAGTTGTGCCGGTGTGGGCGTACCAAGAACATGCCGAATAGAATCAGAGAAGACAGAAGAACTACGGTTTGCGTAAGCAATTCATTTTGTTGGATCAATAAAAATTCCGATGTTTGGTGGGGAATAGGTAAAGACAAAAAATAACGCTGCCATAACCAATACGGATAAACCTAACCGGAATGTGAACGATCTTATTTTGCAGGACAGAGTCATCCTGTAGACAGCGCAAAAACCAAAGATCACGCTGATTGCAAACACTGCCATATCAAGCGGCAGGTAACTTCTTCCAAGTATGCCGGAATAGGTATAAAAGATCGCTGGGATCAGAAATGTGCCCAACAGTGTACCAAACAGCAGAGCCGATGTGACACAGGGATAATCGTCTTTTAATCTCTGATTCATGAAAAGCGAATAAATCAGCATGGGGAAAAAGTATAGTTTCATATGTTCCCATGTAGATTCGTTCACGGGAAAGAAAAATCCGAGTATGAAGTTTTTGCTGGACCATTCGTAAACAAAGTGCGAAAGAATGCCAGCTATTAGAACGAAGACTGTTCCTGTAATGGTATAGCGTTTCAATTGATTCATGTATTTATTTTATGCAAAGCGGGGATCAGATATTCAGAAAGTAGATATTCCGTAATAATAAAAACCCCCGGGAACATCAAAAGGTGTTTCCGGGGGCTTCTGATTATGTAGAGACTAAACGACACGTTTCTTTGTGATATACATCGGATAAGAAGCAGTTCCTTTTACTTCCTGATAAGCAGTAACGGTTACATTCTTATCTGTGATCAGGTATTCCGCTGTGGTGTTTTCTGCGATCACGGTGTCCTGCATGAGGATACAGTTCTTAACAACCGCGCCTTTAGCAATCTTGACACCACGGAAAAGTACACAGTTCTCAACTGTTCCCTCGATCACGCAGCCGTCAGCAGCCATGACATTTTTCACCTTTGCGGTAGAGGTGTACCGTGTCGGGTTGTCATCACGAACCTTGGTGTAAATACTATTTCCTTCAAAGAGCGCATCTGCATTTTCCTGTTTCAGAAGTGCCATATTCTCATCAAAGTAACTCTTGATACTGTTGATCAGTGCAACATATCCCTTGAATTCATAACCTTTGACAACAAAATTGTTCAGGTTCGGTAAAAGCACGTCGCGCTCGAAATAAATCTTGCCTCTTACGGTAGCGTCCTCCACCTGGGTTACAAGGAATTCACGGTCAATGATGTAAATGTTCATAGAGTGATTCTGGGGACCGAGATCCTGTGCGTTGATGTGCATCTCTTTTACGCGGTTTTCTTCATCTAACTGTAAGGTGTAGGTGAAGTTATCGGTATCTTTTCTTGTGTAGTCATTTCGTCCGCTCAGATCAGCGTTGTGGTAAACAACCGTCACATCTGCGCCGGATTTCTCGTGCTCTGCGATAATATCGTCGAAACGGATATTGGCAGCGATGTGGGCATCGGTCAGGATCACATATTTCTCCTTTGAATTGCGCAGAAGCGGGAGAATATTTGAGAGCGCTTCCAGATGACCGGTGTACACTTTGATTCCTCTTTCGGAAAACGGAGGGATGATATTTAATCCGCCGTTTTTACGGGAAAGATCCCACTCACGGCCGCTTCCCAGATGATCCATGAGAGAGCGGTAGTTCTGACGAACAACGATCGAAATATTGTCGATTCCGGAATTGACCATGCTGGAAAGTAAAAAGTCGATCATACGATAACGGCTTGCAAAGGGAATGGAAGCCATCGCACGTTTGGATACCAGTTCGGGCACTAAAGTGTCATAACTGTTGGGAAAAATAATTCCCATTGCATTTGCATTTGAACTTACCATTCTTCTTCACCGTCCTTTACATTATTTCTTACCATAGCATTCGGGCCGATCTTTGCTCCGGCACCGATGCTGACACCGGAAGCAACGGTTGCAACACCATTTTCTTCAGCGGTAGGCATTGCGCCAACGATGGCTTTTTCATTGATCGTCACATTCTCGGCAATAATACAGTGTTTTACGATCGCACCGGAGCGGATCGTTGTTCCGCCCATGATAACAGCATCTTCCACAACAGCGCCTTCTTCCACAATGACGCCATCAAAGAGGATGGAGTGTTTGACTGTTCCGCTGACTTTGCAGCCGTCTGTGATCATAGAGTTCGTTACATCTGCGGTTGCACTGATATGGTGACCGGCCATTCCGCTGTTTCGGCTGTAGATCTTCCAGTTCTCATCAAACAGGTCGATGCCGGAATGTTCGGGATCCAGTACTTCCATGTTTGCTTCCCAAAGTGAATTGATCGTTCCGACATCCTTCCAATAACCGTCAAAATGATATGCATACATTCTGCGGCCGTCTTTTAACAGGTTCGGGATGATGTTGTTACCGAAATCGTTCTGGGAATTCGGATCCGCATCGTCCTCCAGCAGATATTTTTTCAGGATGTCCCAGTTGAAGATATAGATACCCATAGATGCAAGATTTGACTTGGGTTCCTTGGGTTTTTCCTGAAACTCGGTAATGCGGTCAGTTTCATCTGCAACCATCAGACCGAAACGGGATGCCTCTTCCCAGGGCACTTCCATAACCGCAACAGAGAATTCTGCATCTTTTTCCTTATGGAAACGAAGGAAATCACTGTAATCCTGCTTGCAGATCTGGTCACCGGAAAGGATGATGACATATTTGGGATTATATCTTTCGATAAATGAGATGTTCTGGCAGATCGCGTTTGCAGTTCCTTTATACCAGTCAGAACCGGAGGCCTTCTGGTAGGGAGGAAGCACATGGACGCCACCGTGCAGACGGTCAAGATCCCAAGGCTGTCCGTTGCCGATATATTCGTTCAATACTAACGGCTGGTACTGTGTCAGGATACCTACGGTATCAATTCCTGAATTCACACAGTTTGACAACGGGAAATCAATGATACGATATTTGCCGCCGAAAGGAACAGCAGGTTTTGCGAGCTTCTCGGTCAAAGCGTATAGCCGGGAGCCCTGTCCGCCAGCTAATAGCATGGCAATCATTTCTTTTTCCATATATACCCCCTAAAATAGATATTTATATAATTGTACCATACATTTTGAAAAAAGGTAGCATAAATATGTAAAATTTAACTAAAACTGTCATTTTTTTTAACAATAGTACTTTATCAGTTTTGGTTGACCTAAAACAACAGGAAGATCATGGGAAAAAATCTGAAAACAAACAAAAGAAAAAAGAACAGGTGTTCGGAGAAAATCGAAAATACACTTTACGCCAAACAATGGGTTGTGTTATAATCTTCTGAGCAATGCGAGAAATAGAAAGGAAGTATAGAAGGATTATGGCAAAAGGCAGTTATGATGCAGGGAGCATAGCGGTACTGGAAGGACTGGAGGCAGTCCGGAAACGGCCGGGTATGTATATTGGAAGTGTATCAAGAAAAGGTCTGAACCATTTGATCTACGAGATCGTTGACAATTCTGTGGACGAGCATCTGGCGGGATTCTGCGATACGATCCGTGTGACCCTTGAGGCAGACGGTTCGTGTACCGTGGAGGATAATGGGCGTGGAATTCCGGTTGGAATGCATGAAAAAGGCATTTCCGCAGCCCGTTTAGTCTTTACGACGCTGCACGCCGGCGGAAAGTTTGATAATGATGCCTACAAGACGAGCGGAGGACTTCATGGCGTGGGTTCTTCCGTAGTGAATGCATTGTCTACCTATATGGATGTGGAGATCAGCAGAGAAGGGTTTGTGCATCATGACCGCTATGAAAGAGGCAATCCGGTACTTCCTTTAGAGGATGGCCTGCTTCCGGTTCTTGGGAAAACAAGGAAAACCGGAACGAAGATCAATTTTCTCCCGGATCCCGAGATTTTTGAAAAGACGCGTTTCAAAGAAGATGATGTGAAGAGCCGCATGCATGAGACCGCATATCTGAACCCGGCACTGACGATCATCTATGAAGATAAACGTGGGGAAACGGTGGAACACATCGAATATCATGAGCCGGAAGGAATCATCGGTTTCGTGCGTGATCTGAACAAAAATCTGGAGACGATCCACGATGTGATCTATTTTAAGGGCGAGAGTGACGGAATCGAAGTGGAGGCAGCCTTCCAGTATACAAATGAATTTCATGAGAATATCCTTGGATTTTGCAACAATATCTATAACGCAGAGGGTGGTGCCCACATTACCGGTTTCAAGACGGTGTTTACTACAGTGATCAATCAGTACGCAAGGGAACTGGGTATCTTAAAAGAAAAGGATTCTAATTTTACGGGAACCGATGTGCGAAACGGTATGACGGCTGTTATTTCCATCAAACATCCGGATCCCCGGTTTGAGGGACAGACCAAAACAAAACTGGATAATCAGGATGCTGCAAAAGTGACATCAAAGGTGACAGGAGAGGAGATCCAGCTTTATTTCGATAAGAATCTGGATACGTTAAAAGCCGTGATTGACTGCGCACTCAAAGCGGCAAAGATCAGAAAGACTGAGGAACGTGCAAAGACAAATCTTTTGACCAAACAGAAGTTTTCCTTTGATTCCAATGGAAAACTGGCCAACTGTGAGTCGAGGGATGCCTCAAAATGTGAGATCTTTATCGTGGAGGGAGATTCTGCCGGCGGTTCTGCAAAGATGGCGAGAAACCGTATGTATCAGGCGATCATGCCGATCCGCGGAAAGATCCTGAATGTAGAAAAGGCTTCTATAGATAAAGTGCTGGCAAATGCAGAGATCAAAACAATGATCAATGCCTTTGGCTGCGGTTTTTCCGAGGGCTATGGAAACGACTTTGATATTACCAAACTGCGCTATGACAAGATCATCATCATGGCGGATGCCGACGTGGACGGTGCGCATATCTCTACGCTTCTGCTGACGTTGTTCTATCGTTTTATGCCGGAACTTATTTTTGAGGGACATGTTTATATTGCGATGCCGCCGCTCTATAAAGCGATGCCGAAAAAGGGCGAAGAGGAGTATTTGTATGACGACGCGGCTTTGGAAAAATACAGAAAGACGCACAAAGGCAGTTTTACCCTTCAAAGATACAAAGGTCTGGGTGAGATGGATGCAGACCAGCTCTGGGAGACCACATTAAATCCTGAGACACGGATGTTAAAGCGCGTGGAGATCGAGGATGGCCGGATGGCCAGTGATGTAACGGCAATGCTGATGGGTACGGACGTGCCCCCCAGAAAGGCATTCATTTATGAGCATGCAAGAGATGCAGAATTAGACGTATAAAAAGGGAGAGTATGAATAGATGGAAGCAGAAGAGAGACTGATACGGACCGAATATTCGGAGGTTATGCAAAAGTCCTATATCGATTACGCCATGAGTGTCATTGTATCCCGTGCACTGCCGGACATTCGTGACGGATTAAAACCGGTGCAGAGAAGAACCTTATATGATATGTATGAACTTGGCATTCGTTACGACAAGCCTTTTCGTAAAAGTGCCCGTATCGTCGGTGATACCATGGGTAAATATCATCCCCATGGTGACAGTTACAATTACGAGGCACTGGTTGTCATGTCTCAGGACTTTAAAAAGCGTCTTCCACTGATAGACGG
>CAMBUC010000021.1 GCA_945871045.1 uncultured bacterium | reverse complement strand
CGCCGTGCCTGCTGTGCATTTACCAGATTCATATCGATCTCACGGGCATGCTTCAGTGATGCCTTCACCGCAGACTGAGTGATCTCATTGAAGGTAATTCTGTATACTTTTTTATCCTGCAGTTTCAGGGCATGGTACAAATGCCATGAAATCGCCTCTCCCTCGCGGTCCGGGTCAGTGGCGAGATAGATCTTTTCTGCTTTTTTTACTTCCTTTCGCAGATTTGCCAGAATGTCTCCCTTTCCGCGTATCGTAATGTATTTCGGTTCAAAATCATTTTCGGGATTAAATCCCAACTGACTCTTCGGAAGATCCCGAACATGTCCGTTAGATGCTGCCACCTCATAATTTTTTCCCAAAAATTTTTTTATGGTTTTAACCTTCGCAGGCGACTCCACAATAACCAGATATTTTGCCATTACCCATTTGTCTCCTCTAATTTACAGATATATAATGATTCTGCCAGGTTTCCCGCACAAGCCCTTTCTCCTCTAAGGCAAACAGGATTTCCGCAATGCTTGCGATATCCAGAGCAGTCTCCTCACTGATCCTCTCCATTGATTTTGGATGCAAATCAAGGCAACTATACACCAAGCGTTCCGACTTTTCAAGTGGCAATTTATTTTTTTCCTGTAAAATCCCAAGTTCACTAACCAGTTCTTCCGGTGAAAGAAGAATGCCTGCTCCCTGACGGATCAGACGGTTACATCCGGCACTGAGCGGATCTGTCATACGCCCCGGTGCTGCAAAAATATCCTTTCCCTGCTCCAACGCGCAATCCGCCGTGATCAGGGAACCGCTCTTTTCTTTTGCTTCTATTATAAGCAGCAGATCAGACAATCCTGCGATGATCCGGTTACGCATCGGAAAATACCCGGGATGCGGCTTTGTATCCGGTGGATATTCAGACAATATGCCACCTTTTCGGATGATCCGTTCATAAAGATTTGCATGCTCCGGCGGATAAACGACATTTACTCCACAGCCGAGCACCGCATAGGTATTCCCACCTCCCTCCAGTGCTCCTTCATGTCCAAAACCATCGATCCCGCGAGCCATTCCGCTAATAACGGAAACGCCATTCAGTGCCATGCATTTTCCGGAACGTTTTGCCATATCCCGGCCGTAAGCACTGCAGGCTCTGCCTCCAACAATGCCTACGGACTTTGTCTCTTCTTTTGGCAGATGTCCGATATAATACAAGCCAATGGGCGGATCATACAGGCGTTTGAGCCTTTTGGGATAGGATTCCTGACCAAAAGAAACAAAGGATATACCTTTCTCCTGTAATTTTTCCCATTCCCGGTCCAAGTCCCATCCGGCTTTTGAACGGCTGATGCATAAGGCCATCTCCTCGATAATGCCATAATAGTTTGTCAACTCTTCAGCGGATAAAAACCAAAGTTCTCTTGCACTTTTGCACTTCTCATAAAGCGTTTTTTTCCCTTTTGCCCCGATACCGGTAATATTTGACAGCCAGTAATCATATACGATGTCCTGCATACTCACACCTCCCAGTATTTTTTGTCAAGACTTCGATAACAGACTGCTTCCGCCAAATGTCTAGTGGTGATCTGCTTGCTGCCCGACAGATCCGCGATCGTTCGCGACAATTTGATCACCTTGTGATATGCCCGGGCAGACAACTGCAGTTTTTCGTAGATCCGTTCCATGTAGGAGGTCTCTTTTTTCCCTAATTCACAATATTCGGTAAGCCTTGAAACAGGAATCTGGCTATTGAAGTACCAGGACTCATCTTTATAACGTTCCCGTTGGATCTGATGCGCCTCCAACACTCTTTCACGAATCTGTGCCGAACTCTCTCCTTCCGATCTTCCCGTTAATTCCCGATAGGTGACAGGTTCAGCCTCTGCACACAGGTCAATCCGATCCAATAACGGCTGACTGATCCGGGAAAGATATTGACGGATGGACGTATTGCTGCAACGGCACTTGGTCCGATCCGGAAAATATCCGCATTTGCATGGATTCATCGCACAAACCAGCAAAAAATCTGCCGGAAATGTAAAACTTCCATTCACGCGGGAGATCGTAATGGCTTTATCTTCCATGGGCTGCCTGAGGATTTCCAAGGTGCTTTTTTGAAATTCCGGCAACTCATCCAAAAATAACACGCCACGATGGGCCAGGGATACTTCTCCCGGCTTTGGAACCGCCCCTCCTCCTGCCAGCCCCTGCGGGCTGATGGTATGATGGGGCGCCCGAAAGGGCCGTCGTTCCATCAGACCCTGACTTGCATGCATCATTCCGCAAACACTGTATATTTTTGATACTTCCAATCGTTCATCCATCTCCATAGGCGGCAAAATACCGGGAATCCGTTTGGCGATCATTGTTTTTCCGGCTCCCGGCGGACCCACCATCAAAAGATTATGCATTCCACTGACTGCGATCTCACAGGCCCGACGCATCAGTTTCTGTCCATTGACATCTGCAAAATCAGAAACGGAATCATCTTCTGCCTCTGATTGTCCAAGGATTTCCTCCTCTAAGTTATATGCCTGCATACAAAAATCCATGACTTCTTTTATATGTTCTGCCCCAAGAACCGTGATTCCTTTTACAAGAGCAGCCTCCCTGCAATTTTCTTTTGGCACGATGCATGTCTTTATTCCACGTTCTTTTGCCTGAAGCAGGATTGGTAACATCCCATCTACAGAAAGAATGGAGCCGTTCAAACCAATCTCACCGATCACAAGCGTTTCCTTTAGAAATTCTTGCGGAACAACCCCAAGTGCTGCAAGAATTGCCACTGTGATAGGCAGATCAAAGCCATTTCCACTCTTTTTTAGATTGGCTGGGGAAAGATTGATGGTGATACGTTTTGCCGGGAGCTGATGCCCGCAGTTTCGCAAGGCGGTTCGCACCCGCTCCTTTGCTTCACGTACCTCAGATGCAAGAAAACCTACCATCTCAAAGACCGGCAGTCCATCACTGACATCGGCCTCTACGGAAACCGGCAGGCTATCGATCCCATGCAGGATCGCAGTTGTTACGATACTGTACAAATCGTCTCCTCTCTGCGCGCTACATGAGGAAAAAAATCTTATTTCAACATGAAATAAAACGTATACGAAAAAAAGATGAATTCATTGTAACATGAATTTCATCTTTTTAAAAGTTTAAATCAAAGATCTTCACAGATCAGTTCCAACGCATCTTCTCTTTTTTCAAACCCTTCCCGAAGACGCTGTAATGCGCGTTTTTCGATCCGGCTCACGTAGGAACGGGAAATACCGATCTTGCCCGCGATCTCCCGCTGTGTTAAGGGTTCCGTTTGATTTAACCCGTATCTCATTTCGATGATCTGAAGTTCCCGGCCGCTTAAAAGCTTCGGAATCAGTTCGTGAAGTACTTTTATGCGCAATCGCAGATCCAGTTCCTCCACCACATCCGGATCTTCACACTCGCAAATATCCAACAGCCGGATCTGATTGCCTTCTTTATCCGTTCCAACCGGTTCGTAGAGAGAAACCTCCTTGGAACTTTTGCGTTTTGAGCGCAAATACATTAACAGTTCATTTGCTATCCTCCCCCCAATGCGTTTTTGATGCACTGAGGGGTTCAGTTTTTCCCAGGCGGGCATCCTCCATATCGTCAATATCATAATCAACATCAGAGAAGTCCACTAATTCCTCTGTTTCATCATCGTCCTCGGTATTACCGGATGCAACCGCAGCAATTTCCGGATACTCGATTTCATCATCCTTGACACCAAAGAGAATCACATGAGCATTGACTCCATCCCATACCACCTTACGCACAATGGTACGAATGGCAGCACGTTTCTGTTCGACAGTCATTTCATCAATGCCATCCTTGAAGATAGTCAGTAACTGACGCAACAGATCAAATTCAATATCACTGAGAGCGTGTTGCGAAGTCAGACCTTCCAGTTCCTTAATGCGCTGTTCAAGGGCCTGGTATTCTTGGTTCAACTGTTCAATTCGTTTGGTTACATGAGCTTTGGCAGGGCTGTCCCCCATATCTACAAGGGAGTCTACCAAAGAATTGATTTTCTTCTCTGTATCCGCCTTTTCTTTTCGCATATCATCCAAGCGCTGTTCATAGTCCATGCGATTACCGGTATAAAATCTGCGGCTCTGTTCCAACTGAGCAATGAAAGTATCCTTGTCCTCTGCAAGCATTTTAATCTGCTCAATAACAGCCATATCCAATGTATTGCCATTTGCATTTTTACTGTTGCACACAGATCTCTGACTGCGTTCCTTCATTTTGCAAACATAGGTGTAAATCACTTTGTCATCCGCAGTTTTGCGCTTGCTCATTTTCGGATACATACGCTCACCGCAACTACAGAATAACAAGCCAGTCAAAAGTGCTTCATTACTGCGTGGCTTTCTGAAGGATTTGGATTTATTGCGTTCCAGAGATTCTTGAATCTGTACCCACACCTTACCCGGAACCAGACCCGGATGCTTGCCGACAGATACAATCCATTCGCTTGCAGGCAGGTACTTTGTGGCTCTGCCTTTTTCCTGATCGGTGCGGTTGTAAGCCATAATACCGTGCTTGTAGTCAAAGGCATCTTTCTCCGAGAACAGGTCTGTGTCATTCTGAATGAAGAAATTATAAGCATCTTCATCTGCAATCATATAAACCGGATTCTGCAAAATAGCTTTGATGGAAAAACGGGTAAAGTAATTGTTGTTTTTTGTCTTAATGCCCTGTTTGATCAAAGCGGCTTCGGTCAATGTCAGAGAATCTGTTTCTATATATAAGTCATAAATCATTCTGACAATATCAGCTTCTTCAGGAATCAATTTCAGCCTGCAGGCTTTCTTTGATTTCCCATCAATCGTCACACTCTTGACTGCTTCGGAAGCATACCCGGTAGGAGTAGTACCACCAAGCCATCGTCCGGTCTTTGCCAGTTCGTGCATATTATCACGGATACGTTCTGCAATAGTTTCACGTTCTAACTGCGAGAACACAGATGCAATATACATCATGGCTCGTCCCATAGGAGTGCTTGTATCGAACTGCTCTTTAATAGAAACAAAAGAAATATCCAGACGAGCCAGTTCTTCAATCAGACTGGCAAAGTCGCTGATATTACGGCTGATACGGTCAAGACGATATACAATGATAGCCTTAAACTTTCGTTTCTTGGCAGCATCCATCATCTTCTTAAAATCAGGACGATTCAGATTGCCACCAGAGAAACCTTCATCTTCATATACAATAACTTTATCTGCGGCTGCATCACCATAGTGTAAACGAATATATTCTTTACATAGTTCTACCTGATTGCCGATACTTTCGCCCTTGCCTGTGAACTTAGACTTACGGGAATAGATAGCTATGATGTCTTCATTTTTCCGCATTTCATATCCTCCTTATCTTGATATGTGATGTGTCATGTGGTATTATAACATAGCGTAGCAATAAAGTAAACAGATTGGAGGTATTTCAATGAAATCATTGTTTGAAGAAATGGGCGGAACCTATACATTGGGTGCTGATGGGATGTATTATCCTGATTTCGCACTCTCGGAAGAAGAACCGCATTACGGCAAATACGGCAGAATGCGTCTGCGTCATCTGAAAGAACATCATAAGGTACTGTATAATACACTTTTGCTGGACGGAGAACTGATCAAGCATCTGAATGAGGTAGATGATACCGCTAATCAGAGAATGGAGCTGCTCACCCTGCAAATGAAGGAACGGCAGGGCGTGAATGAAGCATTAAAAGCTCGTGACCAGATGGCATGGGTGGGTGCTATGAATAATATTCGTAATGCAGCAGAAGAAATTGTATTAAGTGAATTGATTTATTGTTGATGATAGAAGCCACGGCGATTACTCCAACTTGGAGCGATTGCCGTGGCGTTCTTGTTTTCTGAAATGTTCATACTTTCCATGTTGAATGTATTACTTCTATCGAGTATAATATAAATATCTTGAATTCACATGAAAGGTGGTGCGTGAAATGTTGAGAAAAAATCTTTAGAATTTTGAAGTAGAACTTCATGAAACAGTTTATGCTATTTTGAACGAACTGAATATCGCACCGGAGAAAGCCACCTATGTATGTGAGATCATGCCAAAAGACGATGGATACTTATACCAATTCAGCTATCGTATTGCCGGTCGTATTCTGAATGAAGATACCGCAAAAAGTATGGTTGTGGAGTGGGGCGAAGTACGCTGCTGCCACGAACCTTACCCTTACGGAGCACCAGGCTTCCCAACACCTCACTTTGATTTGGAGTTTTGGGTAACGCTCCCGTGGATATTAAATGAGAATCAATGAATTGGGGGTAGCAGCCAATGAGAGAAACAATTCGTCATAACATCAAAACACCATATAGCCTGCACGATATGAATGTGATCGCCTTTGAGGTCAGCGGCGACGACCTTACCTTGCGTATGCAGTCCGGAATGGTTCAAACAACTGCCCCTTATCGGCAGCCTGACGGCCATGTGAAGTTTCATGACGTTCGATGGGATTTTAGTTTCGTATATTTGCTGGGTGTTACCGGGAATGTTGGTACATTTACAGGCGAGAAGATGTTTTTGAAAGACTTTTTTGAGCGGTATCAGCAGTTTGGCTTCTGCGTCATGGATGAAACCTATGGCTATAACATGACAAAATACTGTGGCTATCTTACGGCAAATCGAGGGCATTGCGAATGTATCATAGAGATATACCACGAGGGCGATATGGTCTTTGTGGATGAGACGGAATATGTTGGGATGAAAGAAGTTATTCTCAGCCACGACAGTGAGGCAATGCTGTGTCTGGTTCCGGCAGAAGTTGCAGACAATCTGGATGAGTACTGTTTGGAATTTGGGTTCAGCTGGGTTTGGAATGGGCCAGAGAACGGACGTTATCTGAAACGAGTCAATGAGGACTTGGTTGGCGCTATGTTCGGTGCTGCTGAATTTATCGACTATCTGAACAGATGGGCGTTCCCTAACTTTCAGTCAAAAATTATAAGGGGTCTGGGCTGTTATGATTATAAAATCCCAGCGGAGTACCAAAAATTACCTCGACACAACTTTTAATTGTTTCTAAACCACATGGAGGTGATCCACATGAGTGATATTAACAGGCTTCTGGAAAAGCCATTCGCCCAACGTCGTTCGGTTTTTGCGCTATATTTCAATGTATATGTTGGGATTCCATTTGCTATTGCTCTTTGAATTTCTTCGATTTCTTTTGTTATCTGTTCCTTATCTGCATACCAACCTAAAAAGGTAGTAGGTTCTCCCCAAAAAGATGCAATTCTTTTACTCACTCCAAACAATGAATATTGTGGTGATGATTTACCACCCAGCATTTTTCCAGAAGAACTAACCTTGTAGCAGGTTGCAATCACATTTTCATGCGGAGAAGTAATGACGATGGTTCCGGTTACATTAGCATTATTGCTTGTTTGCTTCGCTATTTCGGTTGACATGAGACTATCTAAAAAAATATTCAACTTACTTGAAAGCAACAAAAGTTTTTCTACCTCTGGATACCCATTGCCTTGTTCTCATTTTGAAACAGCCTGTCTGCTAACATCCAGTATTTCCGCAAGTTCTTCCTGCGACAAATGATGTTCTTTTCGCAATTGTTTTAAGTTATCTGCAAAACTCATATTGTTTGTCACCTCCATTTCACCACCAATTATAGATATAAAGGTGCGAATAATCTACCAACCTCATTTTGCGATTCCGCAACTTCAAGTAGCACTTTTGATAATTCTTATTTTTCCAGTATCTGCGAATCAAGGAGGAAGTCATAAATGTTCACAGTCAAAATACCATACTCATCATAGTGTGGCTGAACGATGTCTTTGGTAACAACGATTTTCTTGAAAGAATCATCAATCTTTCTGAACGGTCTGATTTCCTGAGTACGCTTCGCTTCATCCGGCAGTGAGTATGCTGACTGGATATAGTATCTGGAAGAACCAAGATTGCATACAAAATCAACTTCAAGTTGTTTGCGGATAACCTTACCATACTGGTCTCGTTCTGCAATCGGTACTACACCTACATCCACGCTGTAGCCACGCATACGAAGTTCGTTATAAATTACATTCTCCATAGAATGGGTCTGCTCGAACTGACGGAAATTGATTCTGGCATTGCGAAGTCCAAGATCGGAAAAATAATATTTCTTTGGAGTTTCGATATATGCCTTTCCTTTAATGTCGTATCTTTGTGCCGATTCAATCAGGAAAGAATCCTCAAAATAGTCCAGATATTTCTTGATAGTAGCGGAAGTGATTCTGGATTTCTTTACGGTCTTGAAAGTATTCTTCAATTTTTCCGGATTGGTCAGCGAACCAATGGCAGAGGAAAGAATATTCAGAAGATCTTCCAGTTCACCGATGTTCTTCACTCGGTTACGTTTGGTAATATCTCGAAGATAAATCTCATTGAATAAATTCTGCAATGCAACAGCCTTATCGTTTGCTCCCTCACGAAGGACAACCAGAGGGATACCGCCATATAGCATATATTCAGATAATCCCATGTACTTATCACCGTTGTAAATGGTCATAAACTCGGCAAAGCTCAAGGGATACATATGAACCTCGTCACCACGACCGGCGAACTCGGTGGCTATATCTTTAGACAAAAGTTTTGCGTTACTTCCAGTCACAAATACATCCATATTATCTTTACGAAGATAGCCATTCAGAACGGCTTCAAAACAATCCAACATCTGAATTTCATCAAGCAGCAGATAATACATTCCTTCACCTACAACTTTGGAACGGATATAAGCCATGAACTTTTCAGGGTCAACTCCACGCTTTTCCTTTTCAATCTGAATCAGGCTTTCTCCAATGAGATAAAGATCATCTGCTGAATCAAAGGCAAAACGGATAATATGGTCTGCATCAACTCCACTTTCCAATAAGTGATGATAAAACAGATTATTCAATAAATAGGATTTGCCACATCGGCGAATACCGGTAATTACCTTAATCAGTCCATTATTCTTTCTTTTTATCAATTTATCCAAATAAAAATCTCTGCGAATCTCCATCTTAAAACCTCCCTACAAAAGATTTTTGCAACATGTTGCATTTCTCTATTCTATTATATCCGTGGAACATTCAAAAATCAATATGGCAGCCAATTTTTACAATAGATTTTTGCGACTTGTTGCATTTTTCTATTCTACAATCATATTATATGCTTTAATAGCGATTATTATCCCGTGTTTTAATCGTGTTCTTGTTAAAAAAAGCAGCCACACACCGAAGTGCATGACTGCCCAACTCAATAGTTACTGCCTCTATATATTATTCGTCTGGCGGAAGAACTTGAAATACTACTGCAAATTGTTGATCGTATCCATTGTAGCGATGCCATGATTTAGTTGATTTTACTTCACAGTAAATCGCACATCTTTCACGTATCATATCCTCTGTAATATCTATATCTAATCTTAAACTTGTTCCCAACTTTCTGCCACATTCGATATGCCAATTAAAAGTATAATGCTCAGAAGGGAATGATGGGTCTAAGGTAAGCCAGACAGAATATTTTTCTCCAACCTGTCCGTTATCAAAAGCAAAGTCTAATGAGTCTGCATCATCACAGAAAGACGCAAAGACCTGATCCAACAAATGCATCTGGTCAATTTTAACTTCTTCATTAAGACTTCGGTCAACAACGGTGCGTTCGTCATTGATATATTTACGAATAATGGTGATGACTGAACTGAAATCTAAATATTCCATAGACAGCCCTCCTTCCAAAAAGTAGTCAATTTGCGCTCAATTCACGCTCAATGAATCTTTGACAGATTCTTGATAAGATGATACCACAAAAGAAGTTACGCAGTATCCCAACAATATTATAGCAGAAAACGCCATTTTTTGAAGTAGGAAAACAGGCGTTATAAGTTGGGTATAGCGGACAACTTCTCAATCATAGACTGAAATACCGAGGGAGGTGCGTGGTATCGCAAGAAAGAGTGCTCCAATCAATGTAATTGTCCATTATCCCAAAACTATAGAGGGTCAACGTGAATTGGCAGAACGTGTTGCCGGTGTCCACGCAGATATGGTCAATCAACACATCAAAAAACTGAATTGTCCTTCTGACCAGAAGGTACAGCTGCTGGATGCGGTTATCAAAACCGCATCCATAGAGAAAGCAGGTGAACAAACTCTCTAAAGTTTGAACACCTGCTTTTTTCTATACCTTTATGATGTCTTTGAAGTATTTCTCCCAAGAAATCTTGAACATCTGATTGTAATCGTCCAATAAATCATCCACCGGAATCTGATAGAGTTCTGCCAGCTTGTCTACGATTTCTTTCGGATAGTGGTCTACATATCCAACCTCAAAATCTATGTATTGTCCTCTGGTAATACCGATCAGATCAGCAACCTCTTTTTGAATCAGTCCCATGTGATGACGGCACCAGCGGAGCCTATCCGGTACATTCTGTATATCCTCATAATTCTGATACTGCTGATTGAACAACTGTGCTTCCAACAGCTTGCGAGGGGCTATCAGTCGGAAACTATGGATATACATCGGTGCATACCTCACATAGCCGTCCAAAGTGGAACAAAGGATGTATATATTCTCGGAAACCTGTGCCAGAATACGCCATTTTGGTGCTTTCCTGCTCTGGGGAGGTTGGTTTGGAACCATAAACGCATCTGCGAGAGGATAGCATTATCTATGCACCGGGCAGCGTATGTGGCAAGCCTGCTTCCCCGCTCATCATTGAAGGTAGCCACTGCTTTGATCAGACCGATGGTTCCGATGGAGATCAATTCTTCGGTCTCCTCTTCCACATTCTGATATTTTTTCACAATATGTGCCACCAGACGCATATTGCGTTCGACCAAAACCTGCCTTGCTTCCAGACTTCCGCCCTTCATACGTGAGACATATTCCATTTCTTCCTGCTGGGTCAGAGGTGGCAAAAATGCTTTCAATCGCTTCTCTCCGATCTATCAAAGCGAACTTAATACATTCTATGTCGCAGACAACTTTGTCGTGCCTTTCCCACTCTGTTTCGTGCTTTATTTATTTTTTAAAACCTCTTTTCGGACATAATCAAAGGTAACGTCCTCGCCCTTTTCCGAAAGCATAAGGAGAAGTTTTTCCAACAATTCCCTGGTGTCCGGATGGAGCACATGAAAATCTCTTTTACTCATGTAATATTCCAGCGGTGAGGAATCCGTATATTTGTCTTTCTTATAAATCTTGGACGCTGCGATACGATCTGCAACCATCTCTGCCACATATTTCTCCGGCATACGCATGCCTGCAATATGATGGTCTCCCTTCACGTCATAATCCATCCAATACTCCAGATGATGCTTATTCCGGCCCTTATGATGCAGCCATGCAGAAGAAAACCCATATTCCGCACGTTCTCCATTATGGGGACTCTGGTCATCCATGAAATATTTTGCGCCTATACGAAATTCCGGCCAGGAGTACTTCGACAGATCATGCGTCAACCCCTGCCAATACAATCCCATGCGAAAACAGTTCTTCCGCACCTCACGCCTGTGGGCATGAACAGTTTTCAAATGCTTCCAAGCCTTTTTAAGCGACATGTGTCATATACCTCCGAATCAGATACAGGATAAACAAATGAACCGGGTAAAACAGGTAAAAAAAATATTTTGCTGCCGGCCCTTTTTTTCCGTTATAAAACCAGATAGGCACAAGTGCAAACACACCGGCCCGCTGAATCTTTCCCAAACAAACTAGATTGATCGCTGCCACCGATAATGCCTGTTCCAAGGGATAAAAACGAAACAGATAGAAAAACAGGATCATAGCCACTCCGGCGATTCCATAATCAGGTTTGACCACATAGTAGGTCAAAAATCCGACAACGGCAAGAATCCCACAAACGATCGACACCTGCTCCCTGTATACATCCAATACATAGATACAAATGAGTGCCAGTAACAACGTAAAGAAAATGTTCTGGTTTTCTTTAAAGAAAAGGGTATCGTATCTTACAAGATCATAGGGAATCTCCGAAATACAGGCAAAGACAAACAACCTTGCCATATATTTTTTTACGTTTCGCGTATGAAAATAACCTTCCACGATCAAAAATGCAAAGATCGGAAATGACAGCCGCCCAACATACCGCATCCATACTTCCGAAGGAAATAAATACGCGCCGATATGATCCACCAGCATCGAGAAAATCGCTATGCATTTTAGATCAAAACCCGTCAGTCCACGCTCACGCATCACGGTCATCTTCTTCTATTTCTTGAACAACCGGCATCACAACCGATTCTTTTTCCGGCTCTTCATAAGACACAAGAAGCACAACACCACTGCCATCAACCGAAATGCCTGTATGCTCCTCATGAATCCTGCCTGTGCCAAATGTTATCTGCCAACGGTTTCCCTGAACCGGCTTCGGAAGTGCCAGTACCCTTTCACTTTGTGAAAAGTTCCAGATCAGGTAAAGATCTTCTGTTTCGTTTCCGTATGCACCACCGTACAGTTCACCGATCGCCTGCATATAGGGATGAACCTCATTGCACCATGCCTGCTCTCCATGATAGGAAAGATCCGGCAGACCATGGGAACGGTAATCAGTCATCTGTACCGGCATCCGGTTTCTCATAACTGGATGTTTTTTTCGAAGTGCCAGCAGATCTTTCACATACTGATGATACACACTCTGTTTTTCTAATTGTTTCCAGTTTACCCAACCGACACGGTTGTCTTGACAATACGCGTTATTGTTTCCGTCCTGAGAATTGCCAAATTCATCACCGGCCAGAATCAATGGCACTCCCTGGGCCAAAACAACAGCAGCCATTGCCTGTTTCATCAATTGCTCACGCTGACTGATGATCTTTTTCTTACGGGTATGACCTTCGACTCCACAGTTGACACTGTAATTCCAGTCATTTCCGTCTGAACTACCCTCTCCGTTTGCCTCATTGTGCTTGGACACATAACAAAAAACATCTGCCAGGGTGAATCCGTTATTATTTGCAAAATAATTCACAAACCCCACAAGTAGATGCTGCCTTTTCTGTTGATTCAGAAATTCTACAAGATTGCCATCCTGATGATTGATCATTTTACGTGCTGCATACAGGAAATCGTCGTTATATACATATAAATGCGGATAGGAACAAGGCTGCTCCCACACTTCCTCCGGAAACCATGACGCAAAGATCTTCGTTCTCCGCAGTAACACATCATAGATCACACTGGAGATCGCAGCCTGCGGACAGAGTAAATGAAAACCATCTACATGATATTCCAGCACCCAGTAACGAAGTACGTCAACAACGTAGTTGGGATTTACCTGTGCATCAAAACTCATCTCCATCACACATTCCAAGCCCGCCTCGTGTAAGGAACGGATCATTTCTTTCATTTCTGCGGAAGGTACTTTCCCTGACGCATAACTCGCCTTTGGTGCAAAAAAATTGCCGCCGCCATATCCCCAGAAATTGATTCCCGGCAGTTCTTTCTCTATTTCCTCACATTCCTTTTGCTGCATCAATTGATAGCCAACCACCGCCTGGGGCGCCCAGCCCTCAAAATCCATATCCTGCTCCTCATATTTTCGAGGGACAAGTTCTTCAAATTCATAGGTCGGCATCAATTCCACCGTAGTAACTCCGAGATCTTTTAAATAGGGGATTTTTTCTGTTACCCCAGCGAATGTTCCTTTTGTTCTGCCGATCACGCCGCCGTCTTTTGTGAAACCTCTGACATGGAGTTTGTACATCACCATGTCCATCTCCGGAATTTCCGGACAATGGTCTCCCTTCCAGTCAAACGTGGAGAAATCAAAGCCGCTGCGCACTTCATAATGGGTATCCATACGACTGTAGTCCGCCCATTTTTCCCTTCCGACAATCCGCTTTGCATAAGGATCCACAACCA
>CAMBUC010000020.1 GCA_945871045.1 uncultured bacterium | reverse complement strand
TGAAACCGCTGCCCAGATCTGTAAATTCCCGGATGGCAGCCAGTCGTTTCTCTGCCACCTCTTTTAACATCTTATCCCGTTTATACATAAAGAACGCATAAGCCGTCCGATTACTCCGCCCCACGCGGCCACGCAGCTGGTAAAGCTGTGACAGGCCCATATTATCCGCATCCTGAATGATCATCGTATTCACATTTGAAATATCAAGTCCTGTTTCAATAATTGTCGTAGATACCAGAACATCAATATCTCCATTGATGAACTGATACATGATGCGCTCTAATTCCAGTTCCTTCATCTGCCCGTGGGCAAAGGCCACATTTGCTTCCGGGACAAGACCTGCGATCTTCGCCGCCACATCCGCGATCTGATTCACCCGGTTAAACACATAGTATACCTGTCCGCCGCGCGCCAGTTCGCGGGCGATCGCCTCCCGGACTAATTCCTCATTGTACTCCATCACATAGGTTTGGATCGGCAGGCGGTCCATCGGCGGCTCCTCCAGTACGCTCATGTCCCTGATACCGATCAGACTCATGTGTAACGTGCGGGGAATCGGGGTTGCTGTCAATGTCAGCACGTCGATGTTCTTCTTCATCTGCTTGATCTTTTCCTTGTGGGTCACGCCAAAGCGCTGCTCCTCATCAATGATCAAAAGCCCCAGATCCTTAAAGGACACATCCTTTGAGAGCACGCGATGCGTGCCGATCACGATATCTACCATTCCCTTTTTTAATTGTTCGATGGTATGCTTCTGCTGGGCAGACGTACGGAAACGGCAAAGAAGATCCACAGTCACCGGAAAATCTTTCATACGCTGCGCAAACGTATTGTAATGCTGCTGCGCAAGGATCGTGGTGGGCACCAGATAAACCACCTGCTTGCCCTCCTGAACCGCTTTGAAGGCCGCCCGGATCGCAACCTCCGTCTTGCCGTAGCCCACATCACCGCAGATCAGCCGATCCATGATCTTTGTACTTTCCATGTCTCGTTTCGTCTCTTCGATGGCATTTACCTGATCTTCCGTCTCCTCAAAGGGAAACATTTCCTCAAACTCCCGCTGCCATACCGTATCCGGGCCATAAACATAGCCTTCCTTTTGTTGGCGCACAGCGTACAGTTCCACCAGTTCCTTCGCGATCTCTTTGACTGCACCCTGCACCCGGGCACGCGTCCGGTTCCATTCCTGCGTACCAAGTGTATTCAACTTCGGTTTTTTCGCATCGCTTCCGGCATATTTTTGGATCAGATCCAACTGGGTCGCCGGAATATAGAGGTTGGAGCCCTTTGCATAGGTGATCTTCATGTAGTCCTTTGTAGTGCCGCCGATCTCCATCTTCTCAATACCCTGATAGATACCAAGACCATGGTTTTCATGTACCACATAATCTCCCACATGAAGTTCGGAAAAACTTCGGATATGCTCGCCTTCATATCGTTTATAGGTTTTCTTTTTCTTTCGTTCGACACCAAAAATATCGCTTTCCGTGATCACTGCGAAGGACAGCATGGGATACTCATAACCACGGCGCACTTTACCGTAAAGTACCATTACTTCGCCGGGTTTAAGCGTATGGTCATAATCATCCGTATAAAAACAGGTCACACCCTCATTCATGAGATCTTCAGCCAGACGCTTCGCTCTGGTACGCGAACCTGATAAAAGTATTACCCGGAAACGATTCTTCTTATACCGTTTCAAGTCCTTGATCAGCAATTCAAAACTGTTGTTGTACGCATTGACCGTACGTGCCTGAATCTGATACTGCTGCTGCACGATCATCTGGGGAACACGCTGCTCCAAAGTGGAAAGTGCAATGCATCTGCACTGTTGCAAACGTGCCATCACATCCGCTGCCCCATAGAGCGCCTCCGCCTGAGCCGGAAGAATATAGCCTTTTTCCAAGCGCTGCTTCATGCTCTCGGAAAACTCCAGTTCCACGCCGCGCCCCTGTTCCATCAGTCTGGCAGGTTCATCCAAAAAGAACATCGTATGGTCACAATTTATATAATCCAGAATTGATATTTGTTCATCTGTAAAATAGGGCAGAAATGAATCCAAATTTGCCGCTCCACCAAGTTCCGTTAATTCTTCCTCCAAATTCGCCGTTAATTGGTGTATTCTTGCCGCTTCTTCTGTTTTCATCTGGCTTCTAAATGTACTTTCAGCCTTTCTCGCCGCCTCTTTGACGCGGGCTAGACCGGCATGGATCTGTGTCTGCGTAAGCACCCACTCGCTGGCCGGATACAAAACAAAACTGTCTTCCTCATTTTCTTCCAACGAACGCTGGCTCTCTGCATCGAAGGCACGGATCGAATCAATCTCATCGCCCCACAATTCTATTCGATAGGGATGTTCCGCTGTGATCGGATAAATGTCAATGATTCCGCCGCGCACTGCAAACTGTCCGGGTGCATTGGCCTGATATTCCCGTTCGTAACCCATCGCCACCAGATCACGTTTTAACCCCTCCGCATCAATGGTGTCTCCTACGGAAAAAGTGCGCGTAGCAGCACGAAACTGCGCCGGTGCGCTCATCCGGTTCATAAGCGCATCAAAAGTCGTAACCACCGTTACCGGACGTCCCTTTTCCTGCGCCTCAAGAAGCGCCTTTAGAACCGCCAACCGTTCTCTGGTAAGGGTATTCGTCCGCAGATCTGACTGATAAAAGAGCACATCCTTTGCAGGAAAATACAACACCTCTTCATCAAAAAAACGGTAGTCCTCATAGATTTCCTTTGCCTTTTGTTCCTGAAACGTAACGATCACACGACTGTCGCTGCGCTCCCCCAGACCATAGATCAAGTGGGCTTTCTGGGCATCCATACATCCGGAGATCATGATCGTCCCCTTTAAATCAGTCAGCGCCCGTTTCATTGTCTCTTCATCTTTCCACTCACTCAGTGGCTGCAAAAATGCCTGCATCTCTCATCCCATTCCCATCGGCCACCATCAGCCGATCATTTTTTTCCATTAAATTGATTCATTGCACCGGGCAGATCATCCGCAAGAATGAGTTCTACCGCCTCCATCACATCCACAAAGGCATCTTCAACCAATGCACGATCTTCCTTTGAAAAACGACCCAGCACATAATCCGCCAGATCCCAGCCTGCCGGTTTTTCTCCTACTCCGACTTTGATCCGGGCAAATCCCTGGGTTCCCGTCATTGCAATAATGTTTTTGATCCCATTATGCCCGCCTGCACTTCCCTTTGCACGTATTCGGATACGTCCTGGCGCAAGGCTGATATCATCATAGATCACTAACAGATCACGCTCGGCATCCAGTTTGTAAAAATTTAAGATCGCCTGAATGCTCTCGCCGCTTAGATTCATATAGGTCTGCGGTTTTACAAGCAGCACTTTCTGTCCGGCAATGTACCCACTGCCAAAGACCGCCTTATGCTTTTTCTCTGTTAATTCTACATTATATTTTTTCGCCATCGCATCTATGACATCAAAGCCCACGTTATGGCGCGTCTTTTCATACTTTTTATCTGGGTTTCCAAGTCCGGCTATCACATACATGATTTTACCTTCTTCCTCCAATGATTTTTGCCGCTTCTGCAAGTTATTTTTGGTCATTAACTTCTGAAATATCCGTTGCATCGTCCTTGGCATAGGCATCTATCTTCCGTCCTTTCTCCTTATAAATAATATTGAGCGTATCCGGCAGATACTATTCGCCCATACACTTCCTTCTTGACAGGCATCGATAAACTTACTGACACAGTGTCTCTTAGTTTATCCTAATTTTGCGCAAAATTCAAGGGCTGCCACCGGGCAACCCTTGAAAATAAATGATTCATTTGCTACTTTGTCCTCATAGTAACCGCTTGTTCACGCTCTCAGAAAGAGGCATCCCCTGTGGGCTCTTGTTCGAGTTCTTTTTCATAACGCTCCAAAATCATCTTCTGGATGCGGTTTCTTGTCTCAGTCTTAATGGGATGCGCAATATCACGGTATTCACCGTCTGCCGTCTTTTTACTTGGCATCGCAATAAATAATCCTTTTTCTCCATCCACAACCTTTATATCATGCAATACAAACTCATCATCGATTGTGATCGAAACGATCGCCTTCATTTTATTGCTTCCATCCAGTTTGCGGATTCTGATATCCGTAATCTCCATTTGTAACTAACCCCCTTTTGTATAACCCCGTAACTATTCTACTAGATACCGTACCTGTTGTTTTCCCCCACAACGACCTGTATTTCTCCATCTCCAAAGTAATACATATTCGGTTTCAATGTACCACGGCTCTCAACGATACAGTTCTCGATATGTGTATTATCTCCAATGTAAACTTCGTTGAGAATAATTGAATTTTTAATAATACAATTCTTACCGATAAATGCTTCCTTAAAGAGAATGGAGTTTTCTACCTTTCCGTTGATGATGGAACCGCTGGCAACTAATGAATTGCGAACATCGGAACCCTCATTGTATTTAGCCGGAGGAAGATCATCTACTTTTGAGTAGATCCTCGGCTCGTCCTTAAAGAAGTACTTACGCACATCCGGCTTCAGGAAGTCCATGTTGGTCTGGAAGTAGGAATCCACAGTGGAAATATTGTTCCAGTAACCCTGCAGTTTGTAGCCGTAGATACGCTTCAGTTCTTTGTAGCGGATCAGAATATCAGTTACAAAGTTCCAACGGTCTTCCGATGCACACTGCTCTAACAGTTCGATCAACTGTCTACGTCTGATCACATAAACACCTGCTGAAATCGTGCTGGACTGAGCCACCATCGGTTTCTCTTCGAAATATGTAATGCGTGAATCCTCGTTCATGCGAACCACACCAAAACGGCTGACATCTACACTTGCAGGCATATCCTTTACTGCGATCGTAATGTCTGCTTTCTTCTCAATGTGATAATCAAGCAGTTCATTGTAATCCATCTTGTAGACACAATCACCACTGGTGATGATCACATAGGGCTCATGGCAGCGCTTCAACCATTCGATATTCTGATACATGGCATCTGCGGTTCCGCGATACCACCAACTGTTATCAGCGGTAACTGTCGGTGTAAACACGAACAGACCGCCTTGTTTTCTACCAAAATCCCACCATTTGGAAGAGTTTAAGTGCTCATTTAAAGAACGTGCATTGTACTGGGACAATACGGCAACTTTCTGAATGTGGGAATTTGACATATTACTAAGTGCAAAATCGATGCAACGGAAACTTCCTGCTACAGGCATTGCAGCGATCGCTCTCTTGCGTGATAACTCATCCATTCTCTGATTATTACCACCGGCTAAAATAATACCTAATGCTTTCATGCCTTCACACCTACCTTTATAATAGAATCTCCGCTCTCCAGTACACCGTTTGCATAATCATCCGTCTCTGTCACACCTGAGATCGCTGCATTTCTTCCGATCGATACATTTGACGGAACGACTGATTTTTCACCGATCACAGCCAGATCACTGCAGTATACCTTCGGATTATAATTGTTCGGAGCAAACTGTCCGACACCAACCTTCACATTATCACCGATCTGGCAATCTTCTGCTACGATGGCCTTGTCCAAAATTACGTTATCACCGATGACGGTTCCCTGCATAATGATGGAATCGCGGACGATGCTTCCTTTTCCGATCACTACATTCGCACCTACAACGGAACTTCTTACTTCTCCGTAGATCTCGCTGCCTTCTCCAATGATACTCTTTTCGATGTGTGATTCAGGGGATAAGTACTGCGGCTGGATCGCTCCGGTATTCGTATACACCTTCCAGTATTTCTCATACAGGTTAAATTCCGGGATCAGATCGATCAATTCCATGTTTGCTTCCCAGTAAGACGCCAATGTTCCTACATCTTTCCAGTATCCGTTAAACTCGTAGGCAAACATCCGGCTGTCTTTTTCATGGAGATAAGGAATCACATGCTTTCCGAAATCACAGTTGCTCTGATCCTGTAATGCCACTAACGCTTCACGCAACACTTTCCAACTGAAAATATAAATACCCATGGAAGCAAGATTGCTTCTCGGATGCTCCGGTTTCTCCTCGAAGTCACTGATCCGGCGCTCTTCGTCTGCGATCACCACACCGAAACGGCTGGCTTCTTCCATCGGCACCGGCATAACAGCGATCGTTACGTCTGCATTATTTGCCTTATGGAAATCGAGCATGACCTCATAATCCATTTTATAAATATGGTCACCTGAAAGGATCAGCACATATTCCGGATTGTAACTTTCCATATAGTTTAAGTTCTGGTAGATTGCGTTGGCCGTACCTGTATACCACTCACTGTTTGAACTCTTTTCATAGGGCGGTAAAACGGTAACGCCTCCTGTATTGCGATCCAGATCCCACGGGATACCAATTCCGATATGGGTGTTCAGCCGCAGGGGCTGGTACTGTGTCAAGACACCAACGGTGTCAATTCCTGAGTTGATACAGTTACTCAGCGGAAAATCGATAATGCGGTATTTTCCACCAAAAGCTACTGCAGGCTTTGCCACATCCGCTGTCAGCACGCCCAGACGGCTTCCCTGACCACCGGCCAGCAGCATGGCAATCATTTCCTTACGAATCATATCGCTCACCTCTTGCTCATATTTTTTAGCTTATACATAAGCCCATTAATTATATCTTTATATATAATTCAACTTTATTATAACACGTCCCTTCCGCTTTGTCATCATAATTAACAAAATTTGAAATGTTTCACTCATTTTTTTGTGACTTTTTACAAAATATGACAATCCTTACATTTCATAAAAAAAGACACAACGCAGTTTTACAAAACGTGATATACTATAAGGAAGAAATTCAAAAATCCATCAAAAAGTGAAGGTAGAATCAAATGAACGAGTATACAGTTAATTTTTCCCGTCCGTGCCACATCCACTTTATCGGTATCGGCGGCATCAGCATGAGTGGTCTTGCTCAGATCCTATTAAAAGAAGGCTTTTCTGTTTCCGGTTCAGACGCAAAGGAATCTGCGCTTACCAAACAGTTAGAAGCATCCGGCGCGACCGTTTCTTATCAGCAGCAGTCAGCGAATATCACGCCGGACATTGACGTGATCGTTTACACAGCAGCGATCCATGAAGACAATCCCGAATTTATCGCAGCAAAAGCCTCCCAAAAACCGATACTTTCCCGCGCGGAATTTTTAGGGCAGCTGATGAGTAACTATGCACGCTCTGTCGCAATCGCAGGAACTCATGGGAAAACCACCACGACTTCCATGCTCACACATATCCTGTTAGCAGCGCAGGCAGACCCCACCATCTCTGTTGGCGGGATCTTACAGGCCATTGACGGCAATATCCGCGTCGGCTCCTCCGACTGTTTTGTGACCGAAGCATGTGAATACACCAACAGTTTTCTACATTTTTATCCGAAATACAGCGTTGTACTAAATGTTGAGGCGGAGCATCTGGACTTTTTTAAGGATTTTGATGATATCCTTCATTCGTTTCATCAGTTCCTTTCCAACACCGCCCCTGATGGCGCTATCATCTTAAACGGAGAGATCGAAGCCCGCGGTATGCTCACCGAAGGTCTTTCTTCTGCAGTCATCTGCTACGGATTTGACCCTTCCTTTGATGTCTATGCGTCTGACATCACCTACAACGACTTTGGCTGTGCATCCTTCACTGTTCATGGAAAGAAGGGTGAAGAAACCGCTGTTCAGTTACATGTTCCCGGAAAGCACAACGTCTCCAACGCGCTGGCTGCCTATGCAGTTGCTGAGCAAATGGGTATTGCGCCCGAAGAGATCGCAGAAGGCCTGGCTGCTTTTACAGGAACAGACCGCCGTTTCCAATATAAAGGAACAACAAACGGCGTTACAGTAGTAGACGATTACGCGCATCACCCCACCGAGATCCGCGCCACTTTGACTGCTGCAAAAAACTATCCCCACAAACGCATCGTATGCGTGTTCCAGCCCCACACCTACTCCCGCACCAAGGCATTCTTAGATGATTTTGCGGACGCACTGTCTCTTGCGGACATCGTCGTTCTTGCAGATATCTACGCGGCCCGGGAAACAGACCGCCTGGGTGTAAGTTCCAAAGACATCTTAGAGCGTCTGTTAGCCAAAGGATGCGATGCCTATTACTTCCCTACGGAAGAGACATTTGAAGGTCTGGAAAAATTTTTATTAAAAAAATGTATTGACGGTGACCTGTTAATAACTATGGGGGCCGGAAATGTGTTAGAAATCGGGGAACATCTCCTCGGCAAATAAGTTATCCACATTATCCACAATAAAAGGTTGAAAAATTATCCCCTTTTGTTGTGGATATATTATTTACATAACAAGGTTGTCTCTTTTTTAAACTTATGCCGTAAACATGCGGTTTATCACACATTTGAAGTTGTTTACATAAAATGTTATCCACTTATCCACATTTTTTCTATAAACCCGCAAACCCTTGATTTTCAAGGCTTCGCGCGAAATTGTGGGCTTCTCATTTCAAATTTTCTATGCTATAATGTGCGAGCAATGAGCGAAGAGTTCATGCTTTTTATTTTAGAGGAGAAGATCGATTTATGGCAGATATCACATTACATAGAGACAATGAATTTCAACGTACCGTTGTGCCCAATTATTTTATTGATGCATACATGGTGCATGCAAACGGTGAGTATGTAAAGGTATACCTTTACCTTCTTCGGTGCATGAACGATCCTTCCATGACTTTTTCTATTTCTGACGTGGCGGACAAGTTTGATCACACTGAAAAAGACATCATCCGTGCACTGAAATATTGGGAAAAGATGCACTTACTTCGCTTAGAGTTTGACGAAAACAAGGAATTAACAGGCATCTGTTTTTTGGATGCTGCAAACACCCCAACCCCACAGATCCCTTCCATTTCCATGCAGGCCAAAAAAACGTCTGTACCGGAAATGCCGCCCCGCGAAAACTACAATGCTGCACAGTTACGCCGATTGGCAGAGCAAGCAGACATCAAAGAACTGTTATTTGTGGCAGAGCATTATATTGGACATCCATTAAACGCAACGGAAATGAATGCGATCCTTTATTGGAAAGAATCCCTTCACTTTTCTGCCGATCTGGTGGATTACCTGATCGAATCCTGTGTTGCAAAGGGACATAAGAGTGTTCATTATATGGAAAAAGTTGCTTTAAACTGGGCAAAAGCAGGTATTTCAACGGTAACTGCTGCCAAGGAGGAAGCAAATCGTCACAGTGAACTACATACCGCTGTTCGAAAGGCCTTTGGAATTTCCGGACGGGATTTTGTTCCTTATGAAAAAGAATATATCAATACCTGGAAGAAGGATTACGGTTTTCCTGCAGAGATCATCGCCGCCGCCTGCGAGCGCACGATCCGCACGATCCACCAGACCAGTTTTGAATATGCAGATAAAATTTTAAAAAATTGGAAAGAGCACAAGGTTACCTCTCTTCAGGATATTCAGGCGCTGGATGCCTTGCATCAGGAGAAGGCGGCTGCTGCCCAAACCCGAAAAGAAACCGGTGTAAAGAAAAACCGTTTTAACGATTTTCCCCAGCGCACCTATGATACCAGCCAGTTAGAAAAGGAATTATTGAAATATGGCACTAACTAACAGTCAGTATGATCAGATCATGCGAACCTATGAAAGGAAACAACGAAGCGCCAGACTGGGGCTGGAAGAAAAAAAGCGGGAGATCTATGCTGCGGTTCCCGAATTGCAGGAACTGGAGGAAACGATCGCATCCTTTAGCGTGAAACAGGCCCGCCTTTTACTGGAGGGGGATCCGTCCGCCTTGCATATTTTAAAGGACCAGTTGGAGAAAGCCCGAAAAAAACGCGAAGCACTCCTTCAAGGCGCCGGGTTTTCCATGGCGGATCTTATGCCCGTCTATGAATGTCCGGACTGCAAAGATACCGGCTATATCGACGGAAAGCGCTGTCACTGCCTGAAGCAGGCGGCCATCGATCTGGTTTATACCCAGTCAAATATCAAGTCGATCCTGGCTACCGAGAACTTTGATACACTGTCGCTGGATTACTACGCAGATGCGCCCATCGATCCAACCACCGGGCGCAGTCCACTGGATAATGCAAAACTGGCTGTTGCAGCCTGTCATTCATTTATCGATCGTTTTGACCGGGAATTTGAAAACATTTTCTTCTATGGCTCTACCGGAGTGGGGAAAACATTTTTATCAAATTGCATTGCAAAAGAACTTTTAGACAGCGGACATTCCGTTTTGTACTTTACATCTTTCCAATTATTTACTATATTAGAGAAGAGCAAGTTTCACCAGGATGCCGATGCCATGCAGCAGGAGGATGATCTCTTTACCTGCGATCTTTTGATCATCGATGATCTTGGGGCAGAACTCACAAACAGTTTTTCTGTTTCCCAGTTGTTTCTATGCCTGAACGAACGCCTGCTCCGAAAACGATCCACAATCATTTCCAGTAATCTGGATCTGGAAAAGCTCTTTGAAACTTATTCAGAGCGTAATTTTTCACGCATTATCAGCAACTATTTGCTGTTAAAGCTCACAGGCGCGGATATCCGCCTGCAAAAGAGGACACAATAAATTCACAACAGATGGAGGAAAAAATTCATGCCGAATGAAGAAATTCAATTAGAGTCAATCCCTCATGGTAAGTTAGGTCTTATCCCCTTAAAAAGCAGCCAGTCGCTGGGACAAAAAGTAGACGAATACCTTGTAAAATGGCGTTCAACCAGACAACGGCGCCACCCGGACGATATTGCTTTCAAAGGATATCAACGTGAAAGTTACCTGGTGGAACATTCCCTTCCCCGTTTCGGAAACGGAGAAGCGAAAGGAACAATCAAAGAATCTGTCCGTGGTGATGATTTATATATTATGTTGGATATCACAAACCACAGCCTTACCTACAAGATGTGTGGACAGATCAACCACATGTCACCGGATGACCACTATCAGGATCTGAAGCGCATCATTGCTGCTGCCAGCGGTAAGGCAAAACGTATTAACGTGATCATGCCTTTCCTTTATGAAAGCCGTCAGCACAGACGCTCTTCCAGAGAGTCTTTAGACTGCGCATTAGCACTTCAGGAAATCGTGAACATGGGTGTAGAAAATATTATCACATTTGACGCACATGACCCCCGTGTACAGAATGCGATCCCTCTGCACGGTTTTGAATCGGTTACCTGTGCTTACCAGTTCGTAAAAGCATTATGCGCGAACGTAGATGACCTTGTATTCGACAATGATCACATGATGATCATCAGTCCGGATGAAGGTGGTACAGACCGTGCCGTTTACCTTGCAAACGTGCTGGGCATCAACGTAGGTATGTTCTATAAACGCCGCGATTACAGCCGTATCGTAGACGGACGCAATCCGATCATTGCCCATGAGTTTTTGGGTTCTTCTGTCGAAGGCAAGGATGTATTCATTATCGACGATATGATCTCTTCCGGAGAGAGTATGATCGATGTCGCAACCGAACTGAAAAAGAGAAAAGCAAAACGTATCTTCGTGATCTCTACCTTCGGTCTGTTCACCAACGGTTTTGAAAAATTTGACGAAGCAGTTGAAAAAGGTATCATCTACCGCGTACTTACCACGAACCTCATCTATCAGCCTGAGGAGTTGTTAAGCCGTGATTACTATATCAGTTGTGATATGAGCAAGTATATCGCTTACATTATTGATACCTTAAACCACAACACTTCTTTAAGCGAATTGTTGAACCCGTATGATAAGATCAAATCAATCGTTGCAAAATACTCAAAGGGTGAGTTAGAGCACCACTGAGCTCAGATCTGAATTTTATAGAACGATAGAAAAGAGAAGCATTTTCAGGCAATCTGCCATGCAAATGCTTCTCTTTTTATTGCAATTCTATCTGTCCATTATTTTCAACTATTACAGTGAACGTCTTTTTACAGGCTCGCTATATCATGTCTCACTATATCGTGACTCACGATTCTGTGAATTATGATAGAACTCTTTCCAAATTATACTAAAAAAGAGGTGAGCGCATGACAAATATGGAATATGGTTGCCTGACCATGAACATCGAAAAAATACTAAAAGACCGGGGCATCAGCAAAAATACTCTATGTAAAGAACTGGATATCCCCAGAACCAACTTGAACCACTATTGTAAAAATGATTTTCAACGCATTGATGCAGCATTTCTTTGTAAACTGCTGTATTATTTTCAGTGTCCGTTAGAGGATCTCCTTACCTATGAAAAAAGTACTTATGCAGACTGAACCTTTTGCCAAAAGATTCTCGCGGCATCCGGAAGTGATCCGATCGTAACCGGCACGTTCCTTTCCACGGGGTCGGCTGTTGGCAAAAACAGCACCCAGCAGCCTTCCTGCCGGAAGTTGCAGTCCTCCATTTGTGCATAGATCAGATCCTGATACTCTGCTTCGTATAACTCTAACAGCGCAAGCAATACATCCGCCTGAGGATAATTATAACCGGCTTCATATTTATAGATGGCCTGCACAGAGCCCAGTCTTAGATATCGTCTTACTTCTTCCACCGACAAATCCTTCTTTTCTCGCAATCGCTTTAGGTTTTTTCCGATTAACTTCTTATCATATTCGCGCCTGTATTTCAATGCCACAGAACTCAGCCCCTTTATGTAACAGATGTTACCGATTATTTCTTACCCCGCATCTGTTCTGTACCTTCACAGTTCCGCTCAGGCCTAATCTGAACAGATACCTTTTCTCTATTATAACATGCAAATATTCGCTTGTCATTGACGGCATACTATAAAATCCCCGGGGAAATTTCCTTCTCCGGGGATTCATTGTTTTCGCCTTACAGCAGTTCATACTGCATCAATTCATATTTTAACTTGCTTCCTTCCATGATCTCCGGCGGAAGCAATGCTCTTGCCACCAGTTTTAGATCATCGGACTCGATATCCGTCCGTTTCAGGTGTGCATAATCTCCATCAATGCCTGCCACCTCATAAAACCATGTCTCCATGTCATTTCCCTCATTCCTAATCGTAGTTCCGTTTTATAGATTGAAAACCGATTATCATACTTCCACCAGTTCGATCTTGAAGTTCAGTTCTTTCCCTGCCATCTCATGATTTGCATCAAAAGTGATGGTAGTATCATCCTTTGCAGCCACCGCAGGCATGATCTTCGCCATGATCCCCGCAAGTGTGCCCTTCTCCGTGATGATCACAGTTCACACCGCTGGATACTAATTCACCCTTCAAATACGCCTCTACCACAGCATCTGTATCACCTTCTGCGCCGGCACAGACCTCGATTCCGGCCTCTGATAACGCTGCCATTGCACCTCCACCGATGCCGCCACAGATCAGCGCATCGATCGTATGCTCAGCAAGAAGCCCTGCCAACGCGCCATGCCCGGCACCGTTTGAGGCGATCACTTCGCTGTTTACCACCTTGTCATCTTCCACTTCATAAATCTTGAAGGTCTCCGTATGACCAAAATGCTGAAATACCTGTCCATTGTCATAAGTTACTGCTATTCGTTTCATTTGTGTCTCCTTTTCTAACTGTGTTTATTTTTTATGTGTGTGATCCCGCTGACCGCTGTTTTGGATAATTACACCGACTCACATCCACTAAGCAGCATGCGGGAAATGGTCTTTAAAACTTCATCCATAACTATAGGCTTTGCAATATGTCCATTCATGCCTGCATCTAAAGACGCCTGAACATCTTCCGCAAATGCATTTGCCGTCATTGCAATAATCGGGATCCTGCGGGCATCCGGCCGGTTTAAATTAGCGCGGATGGTTTTCGTTGCTTCATAGCCGTTCATGGTCGGCATCATAATATCCATAAAGATCATGTCGAAGGTGCCTTTCGGATTTTCCAGGAAAGCGCTCACTGCCTCTGTTCCGTCACATACTCTTGTAACCTTGATTCCCACTTCCTCCAACTGAACCATAGCGATCTCCGCATTCAGGTCGTTATCTTCAGCCATCAAAATCTTCACGCCCGACAGATCTGAACCGTCATAAGTATGTCCCTGTTTCTGTACTTTACTCTCATCGGTAAGTTCCATTGGCAGTTCCACAAGAAAGGTGGAACCTTTACCCTTTTTACTTTCCACAGAGATCATGCCGCCCATCAGGTCAACATACCGCTTGGTAATGGTCATACCTAAGCCCGTACCTTTATACTGCGTTCTGGCACTATTCTCTTCCTGAGAAAACTCATCGAAGAGATGTTCC
>CAMBUC010000019.1 GCA_945871045.1 uncultured bacterium | reverse complement strand
CCATAGCAACACGCTGTCTCTGTCCACCGGAAAGAGCCTTCGGCTTACGGTCTAATAATTTCTCCAGATCGAGGATCTTAGCAGCCTCACGAACCTTCTGGTCGATGATGTCCTTGGGAACTTTACGCATCTTCAGACCGAATGACATGTTCTCATATACGGTCATATGAGGATACAGCGCGTAACTCTGGAATACCATTGCGATATCACGGTCCTTAGGCTCTACGTCGTTCTCTAACTTTCCATCGATGTATAACTCACCGGAAGAGATCTCTTCCAGACCTGCGATCATACGAAGAGTGGTTGACTTTCCACATCCTGAAGGTCCTACGAAGATGATAAACTCTTTATCAGCTACTTCGAGGTTGAAATCCTTAACAGCCTCAAAACCGTTGGGGTATCTTTTGCAAATGTTCTTGCATGATAAACTTGACATTACTTTTTCCTCCTAAAAATGTTTGATTGATAAATTGCACGACTTCTTTTTCGAACTGTACTTACTATACAAAAGTTCCCAGCCGAATGCTATGCACAGATTACCTAAACATTTTTTGCCTTTTCCGTCGGATTGACGAAATTTCGTTATGTCTTCGTCAGTTTGACAATATTTCGTTCCCTCTTCGTCAGTTTGACGGAACCTGCTAGAAGCGGAAGTCTCTGCTGCCCTGAGCGATCTTTGCCAGATTTTCTACAACGATACCACGCACCTTTTCATTCGGGATGTTGGCAAGTTCCTTCCGGATCAGCGCATCACCGATGGCCCGGGTGTCGGGTTTTGCGTAGTCGCACAAATATTCTTTGAGCGTCATGAGGGCATTGGGATGACAGCAGTTCTGGATCTGCCCGCTCTTGCAAAGGGACATAAAACGGTCTCCGGTTCTTCCTTCCCGATAGCATGCGGTACAGAAACTGGGGATATACTCCTGCTCCATCAGCCACTTTACCACCTCATCCAGCGGACGATTGTCAACCACGTCAAACTGTGCAGAGTTTTCTTCTTCCGGTTCGTCCTCCACATATCCGCCCACGCTTGTACGGGAACCGCCACTGATCTGTGACACACCCAGCTGCAGGACACGCTCTCTCGTCTTTTTGCTCTCTCTTGTGGAAACGATCATACCGGTATAAGGTACGGCGATACGGATGCATGCCACGATCTTTGCAAAAATATCGTCATCAATACTGTTGTCAAAGGCCTCCGGATCAATATCGTCTGCATGGCGGATACGGGGCACGCTGATCGTGTGGGGGCCAACGCCATGAACTGCCTCCAGATGCTCTGCATGCATGAGAAGCCCGGCAAATTCATAACGATACATTTCAAGGCCAAAAAGCACCCCAAGTCCCACATCGTCAATCCCGCCTTCCATGGCGCGGTCCATTGCTTCTGTGTGATATGCATAATCATGTTTCGGTCCTGCCGGATGCAGGGTTTCGTAACTCTTCTTATGATAGGTTTCCTGAAACAGGATATAAGTTCCGATCCCTGCGTTTTTCAGACGTGTATAATTCTCAACGGTTGTTGCTGCGATATTTACGTTCACACGGCGGATCGCACCGTTCTTATGCTTGATACCGTAAATGGTCTCGATGCTCTCCAGCACATACTCAATGGGATTGTTGACCGGATCTTCACCGGTTTCCAGCGCCAGACGCTTGTGACCCATATCCTGTAGTGCGATTACTTCTTTTCGGATCTCTTCCTGCGTCAGTTTCTTTCTGGCAATATGCTTGTTTTTAATATGATAGGGGCAATACACGCAGCTGTTGATACAATAGTTGGACAGATACAGCGGTGCAAACATGACGATACGGTTTCCGTAAAAATCCTGTTTGATCTGTTTTGCAAGGGCGTAGATCTGCTCATTTCTGTCTTCCAGTTCACAGTCCAACAAAACTGCTGCCTCGCGATGCGAAAGACCCTTGCGCTGTCTTGCCTTCTCTAAGATCTGATCGATCAATTCTGCGTTTCTTTTGTTTTTCTCGGCGTATTCCAGTGTTTCTAAGATCTCGCCGTCATCGATAAATTCCTCTGCTTTACATGATTTCGGATTGTACATATTTTTTCCTCCTGATTCGTATGGTTCATTTTTCCGCCGACAACAGCCGCGGAAACCTCTCTATCGGTAATCGCCCCGGTCACAGACTAATTCATAGCCTGTGGAAGCGATCCGTTTTTCTAAACATCTGACACATTCTGCCGCCTCGTCTCCGGTGCAGATCTTATTGTCATAAAGCATATATTTTTTTCGGACGTCCCGCGGTGACAGGTTCGGCATCACCACGTTGGCGCCTGCCAGGATTCCCTTTTCCCTGCCGCGGGGATCGATGGTCCCAAGGGCCGTCGTCGCCGGCAAAAGCACATGTGGATGCATCAGTCTGATGATCGCAAGCAGGCGAAGGGTAAGTTCCAGACCGCCCTGCGTTTCTTTTGCAAAGGGCGTATCGTGATGGGGCACAAAGGGTCCGATACCTACCATATGTGGCTGCAATTCACTGATAAACTGCAGATCTTTTACCAGATGCTCCGGTTTTTGTCCCGGAGAACCCACCATAAAACCACATCCCACCTGAAAACCGATGTCCTTTAAATCTGCAAGACACTGTTTCCGATGGGTCAGTGACAATTCCGATGGATGCAGCTGCCGGTAATGCTCCTCATCTGCCGTCTCATGCCGCAGCAGATAACGGTCGGCTCCTGCTTTGTAAAATGCCTCGTAACTTTCCCGTTCCCGTTCTCCGATGGATAGCGTCACCGCGCAGTCGGGATATCTTTCTTTGATTCCGGACACGATGGAAACAATCCTTTCATCGGTATAAAATCCGTCCTCGCCGCCTTGAAGAACGAATGTCCGAAAGCCCAACGCATGACCTGTATCGCAACAATCTAAGATCTGTTCTTCCGTCAACCGATAACGCTGGGTGCTCTTGGCGCTGCGCCGGATCCCGCAATAAAAACAGTCGTTTTTGCAATAATTTGTAAATTCGATCAGACCGCGCATATAAACTGCCTTGCCGTATACTGCTTCCCGCACCGTTCTTGCCTGTGCAAAGAGATATTCATCGCTTTCCGGTGTCGCTTCTGCAAGTAACGCCAATAATTCTTCGCCCGGCAGTGTGTTGGATCGCCTCAGTTCGTCAATCCGTTGTTTTTGTCTTGTCATGTCTCTTTCTCCGCTAGTTTTGAATATATCGTCTTCGTGGAGATCCCGCTCAGGCGGCCGATCCGCCCGGACAAGGCACTGACCACGTCTGCCGGTGCATCCACTGCTACGCTGATGATCGATACGCCCCGTTTTTCGTAGGGGATTCCCATGCGCCCGATCACATAGCGGGCGTATTCATGCAGGATCTCATTCATTTTTGGTACGGCATCCGGATTTTCCACCACGATGCCCACAAGGGCTACGCGGGTCGCTACCTCACGCATCTCGTCCTGTTCTGTGGAAACTTGTTGTATTCTCATATTTTACTCGCCTTCCTATATCTAATTACAAAGGTTCCTCTCACCATGTTTACGCCCCGGCTGCCACCGCGATTTCCATATAAAACACACTCCCGTTCCGTTCAGAACGCAGCGGATGCTAAGAAATTTCCTTCGTGAATGTATTCACTCGCAAATTTCAAGCACCGGCGTTCTTCAAGGGTTTTATATTGGAAATTCTCGTCGGCAGCCCACTCCTGTATAATAAATATGGTGAAACTATATACGTTTGAAGCCTTTGTAAAACAGGTGCGCATCAGACATATTTCCAATGGAAGACCCTCGAAAAGCAAATGTCTGATAGCACCGTCACCCAATTCATAAAAGTTGATGCATCGCATAAACCGCCTGTCCCAGCGCGATCCCGCCATCATTGGACGGAATCTGGTGATGTGTGAGCACATGAAATCCTGCGGTCTCCAGTGCCTCTTTCGCAAGGGACAGGAGCAGTCGATTACAGAAACAGCCGCCGGATAACGCAACGGTGTTACGTTCTGTATGCACGCGAATCCTTTCACAGACGGCTGTTATGCCGTCTGCCAGCGATTGATGGAACAGATAGGCAAGGGTTTCTACGGATTCACCCTGCAATCGTCCCCGGATCAACCGGTCCAGAAGCGGCCAATAATCAAGGACCAGGAATGAATTCTCCTCATGGCAAAGGGCGCTCCTTGTGGCGATGGGCGCTTCTCGTGGCAGAAGGAACGTCCCCGCATACTGTAGGGCCATGGCGGCTTCTCCTTCAAAGGTTGAGCGGTTTCGGATTCCCAGGATCGCACTGACGGCATCAAATAAACGACCTGCACTGGTAGAGGTTACACACCCCAGTCCTGCCGCCTTTCCTGCCGCAAGCAGTTCTACCGCTTCCGCCTCACACAATCCCAGTTGTTCTGCCAACACTTTTGTTTCATCTTTCCCATACCGGTCCAGAAGCATGGATACAGCGATCCGCCATCCTTCTTTGGCGGAGGCATCTCCTCCCATCTGCGTAAAGGGTGCCAAACTGCCGGCCCGTGTGAAATCCTTTACGTCAGCGACCAAAAATTCTCCGCCCCACACCGTTTGATCGATTCCATAACCGGTTCCGTCAAAGGACACACCGATGACTTGTTCCGTCAGCGCATCATTTTCTGCCATGCAGGATAAAATATGTGCATAATGGTGCTGCACTTCAAACACCGGCAGTCCCAGACTTCTTGCAAAGGCCGCCGTCCGGTAATCGGGATGCAGATCACAGGCCACCGCCTGAGGCTTCGACTCAAACAGTTCCAACATCCGTGTGACGGTTTCGGATAACGCCTGTTCGGATCGAAGATCTGACAGATCTCCCACATAGGGCGAGGGATAAAAGAAGTTATCTTTTCCGATACAAAATGTATTTTTTAATTCTCCTCCCACTGCCAGCACTTGTCCCTCATAAGCGCCGGAAACCGCCACCGGAAGCGGTGCATACCCCCGTGAACGCCGAATCGCAAAAGGTTCTCCTTCCGATGCCTCGAAAACAGAATCATCTGCCCGGATCAGGATCTCCCTGTCATTGGATAGGATCAGATCACACAGGTCCGCCAACTGGTCTTTCACTTCCTCATCATTTCGACAGATCGGTGCGCCACCTCTGTTTCCGCTGGTCATAACAAGCACATCCGGAAAGCCTTCCCCGGAATCATCCAACGGATCGCAAAACAGTAATAACTGAAGGGGTGCATAGGGAAGCATCACCCCAAGGGTCGGGTTATCGGGGGCAACCGCCTTTGCAATACCACCGTTTGATTCCGAATCATACACCAAAGAGCCATCTCCACGATTCACGTTCTGCCTGTCTTTCCTTGGGCAGATCACGATGGGCTTTTGGGGACTGTCCAAAAGAAGCGCCTGCTCATCGCCGATCTCACAAATGCTTTTTGCCGCCTCAAGATCTTTCGTCATCACAGCAAAGGGTTTTGCCGGCCGGTTCTTTCTCGTTCGAAGGAGGCTCACCGCCGCTTCATTTTGCGCATCACAGCACAAGTGAAATCCCCCGATCCCTTTGACAGCCACGATCCCCCCGGACCGGATCACAGTTCTTGTCCTTCGGATCGCATCCAGTCCCCGTACCGAAGGCTCGTCCATCAGATACACCTGCGGGCCGCAGTCCGGGCAGCAGACCGGCTGTGCATCATAACGCCTGTCGCCCAGCCTTTCATATTCCGCCGCACAATCGGGACACATCTGAAACTGAGACATGGTAGTCCGCACCCGGTCATAGGGCATCTGCTTTAATATGGTAAGCCTCGGACCACAAGCCGTACAGTTGATAAAAGGATGCAAAAAGCGCCTGTTGTTTTTGTCAAATAATTCAGTTTTACAAGCGGGACAGATTGCGATATCCGGGGACACGAAAATGTCACCGGAACGTTTGATACTATCGATGATCTGAAAACCACAAAAAGACTCCGGTTCTTGCTCTGTCACATCCATTTTCAATATGACAGACCGCTCCGGTGCCTGAAGGTTCAGATCTTTTTGAAAACGCATCAGTGCAGGCGCTTCTCCCTGTACAAGGATCTCCACATAAGATCCCTTATTGCAGACGCTTCCCAACAGCCCGCCCGCCGCTGCCAGACGGCTGACAAAGGGTCGAAAACCAACGCCCTGCACGATGCCATAGACTCGTATTTTTAATTGTTTCATATTCGCTCACTTCCCACGCAGGATGACTGCTGCCATGCTTTGTTGTCAGAATGTTCTTTGGTTAGTATAACACACTTGTTTTGAAAATTCCAAGTGTTATCTTACCTTCTTTTCCAAATCGGGAAAAATCGATAACGACCGTTTCAGGATCCCGTTCATCCGGGCGATCGCCGTACCGTAATTCGTCACGGGCGTGTGCTGTTCCACCGCCTGCTCCATCCGCGCCAGCACCTCACGCTCCGTCAGCATGCAGCCGCCGCAGTGGATCACCAATGCATATTCCGATACATTAGCCGGAAATCCTTTGCCGGATGTAAACTCCAACTGTAATGCTTTTCCGGTATAGGAGGCAAGCCATTTCGGCAGTTTTTCCGTTCCGATATCCCCACATTGTCTGTGGTGGGTACAACCTTCGCAGATCAATACCCGATCGCCATCCCGAAGGCTGTCTAATTTTGCAACTCCCTCCACAGCCAGTTCCAGAAATCCTTTATGACGCGCCATTAAAATGGAAAAAGAAGTCAGAGGCACACCTTCCGGCACATCCGCTGCCACTTTTTTAAACGCCTGTGAGTCGGTAATAACCATGGCAGGCGGATCTTTCAATTCTTCCAACGTCAGTTTCAATTCCGATTCCTTTACCACCAGCGCCCGTCCGTCCGCATCCAGAATATCCCGGATCGTCTGCTGCTGGGGAAGGATCAGCCGGCCCTTCGGCGCTGCCGAATCGATGGGCGTGACAAGTACGATCAATTCCCCCGGACGGATTAGATCTGCCACCAGAGGAATCGGTTCTTTCTCCTCCTTTGCAAGGGCTCCGATGGCATCCTTTAACTCTTTCACGCCCTGGCCGGTCTTTGCACTCACCCAAAACTGCCGCTCTACCAAAACGCCTGCCAGTTCCATGGCAGGGCCCTCTGTATCCGATTTGTTCCACGCGATCAGATAGGGAATCTTTCGCTCCTCCATCAAAGCAAGCAGTTCCCTGTCTGTATCCCGCACGCCGCTTTCTACACTGATGACAAGTACGGCTACATCGATGGTTCGAAGTACGTCACGGGTACGCGCCACACGCTTTTCACCCAGTTCCCCCAGATCATCAAACCCCGGCGTATCCACGATCACCACCGGCCCGATAGGAAGTAATTCCATCGACTTTTTCACCGGATCTGTCGTTGTTCCTGCCGTGTCACTGACAACCGACAATTCCTGCCCGGTCACCGCATTGACCAGACTGGATTTTCCCGCATTTCTGCATCCAAAAAAACCGATATGTACACGCTGTGCACTGACAACCTCATTCAAACTCATTTCATGCCTCCCAGTTCTATAAAACATCCATTGATATACAGATACCAAATGCCATATCCCAACACCAAAAGGAGCGCGATCCGCGCCATCCATCGCAGCATCCACACCCATGCATGGCGCCCGATCTTTCCCTTTCGGATCCATGATCCCATATTCGCCGCCTTTTTCTGGTTACACCGCTCACAGGACGGCACCAGATTTTTCTCACTATTTAGATCATCAATCCCCCGGCGTTTTAATTTTCTCTGAAGTGCAGGATCTTTGGATACCTTTGCCACCGGATACAGATGATCCACAGCCACCCGTTTTTTTGATACCGGTTTCCCACAATAAGCGCAAAAATAAAACCACCCGAACACCGGGGAATAATGTTTCAAAAAGCGGGCACGATAACCGGAACCCCGGGTACCATAACAATTATCGATATAAAATTTTAAGTGCTTTTCCCGGCAGTACTCCTTCAGCCGCTCCAGTTTTCGTTCTGAAATGAAGCCTTTGTACTTTTTTCCTTCGCTCCGGTCCAGTCCAAACCGGCGCAGTCTGAAATGGTAAGGAAGGATCCCGCGGGAACGGCAGTCTACCACCACCGGTATTCTCATATGACACGCATTCCTCTTACAAACATCTTCCACCCGTCCACACCTTTCCAACAGCGTGCAGGAAATGGAGCCGGACAGTAACAATTATTTTCTTATTTTATCCTCCCAGCCCCCTATCGTCAACCCGTACCCCGCCCAAAAAGGCTGCAAAGTTTTCGCTTTGAAAAAAGTCCTTGCTTTTTTGCGCGCCATCTGCTAGTATAGGTTCGATTTGTACGTACAACAAATGTTTAAACTTCATACGCCTGACAAGGCGAGACAGTTCGTGACCATCCTGTCTATAAACAAAACTAGGGATTGGAGCCAAAAAGGCTTCTCTTATTTGCAATGCGATGGACACAGTATTTGTGTCCTTTTTTTGTTTCATAGGAAATTGTCCGAATTTCCCATGAAACAAAAATGCTCCGAAAGGATGCAAAAATGAAAGGAAATGAATCATGAGTACAGATTTTGACCCGGTGCGTTACAGTGTGATCACCGAAAAGAATCCCCGCGAGATCGTCATGCTGCGCGGAAGCGGCTGCAAATGGCGGCGCTGTAAATTTTGCGACTATCATCTTGATCATTCCAAAGATGAAACTTCCAATTATGCGATCAATCAGGCCGCCTTATCCCGGGTACGGGGTATTTACGGAAAACTTGAAGTCATCAATTCCGGAAGCCTGATGGATCTGGATCAGCAAACGCTTACTCTGATCCGTGATGTCTGTCTGAAACACAGTATCTGCGAATTGCACTTTGAATGTCACTGGATGCACAGAAAGGAACTGCCCGCTTACCGTGCTTTCTTTACGGATCACGGAATTGCGGTAAAAGTCAAGATCGGAGTGGAAACCTTTGATGCCGGCTATCGCGAACAGGTATTAGACAAAGGTATCGGCGAAACAGACCCCTCCATCATTTCCGAGGGTTTCGACGAAGTCTGCCTGCTCTTTGGTCTGAGCGGCCAGACGGTGGATTCCATGAAAACAGATATCGAAACGGGCCTTACCTATTTCGAGCGCGTCTGCGTCAATCTTATGATCGAAAACAGCACATCCATCAAACCGGACGAAACTGTACGAAGAAACTTTATGGAACATATTTATCCTTTCTACCGCGATGATCCCCGCGTAGACATTTTATTAAATAACACCGACTTCGGCGTTGGAAAGGACAACCAATCATGAATGAATTATTACTGTCGGGATCACTGATCGTGATCTTCTCACTTGTACTTGTATTTTTCCATCTCTTTGGAAAAAGCGGACTTTACTGCTGGACCGCCTTTGCTACGATCACCGCAAACATCGAGGTGCTGATCGTTGTCAATGCATTCGGCATGGAGCAGACACTGGGAAACATCCTGTTTGCCTCCACCTTCCTTGTAACAGATATGCTCAGTGAATTTTATGGCAAAAAAGAGTCTAAGAAAGCCGTCAACATCGGAATCGCCTGTTCTCTTGCCTTTATCCTGATCTCTCAGTCCTGGCTTCGTTATCTTCCCGCTGAGAGTGACTGGGCGATGCCTCACATGCAGGCGATCTTTTCAAACACGCCGCGCCTGATGCTGACCAGTTTTATCGTATATGCCATCTGTCAGCGTTTTGACGTCTGGGCTTACCACAAATGGTGGACCTTTACCACAAAAAAATGCGGAGATTCCGACCGCTTCCTCTGGCTAAGAAACAACGGTTCCACCTTGCTTTCCCAACTGTTAAATGCACTGTTGTTCACTTTCGGTGCATTCGGCGGTATGTATGAACTCTCCACACTGATGTCCATTTTCTGGTCAAGTTATATCATTTTCATTATCACAAGTCTTGCCGATACACCGGTCATGTATCTGGCACGTTATCTCGTAAGCAAAAAAGGAAAGCCGGCGGATTGATCCACCGGCTTTTTCTTACGCTTCTTTTTTCTTTATGGTCATTACGATCACACTTCGCGGCGCCATATCATAACGCCCCACCGTGACCGCCTGATTGATGGGTAAATCATCACTGCGTGCCGTATCTGCAACCAGCTGCCATTCATAGCCCGCCGGCGCATCCGGGAAACTGGTTCCCAATTGCTCCCAGAAAGTATTCACCCCTACAAAGACAAGATCATCTTCTCCCGCTTCATCTTTACCCGCATACAAAAGACCGATCAGACGTGCATTATTGCCGCAATCTGCGTTCCATGCTCTTCCATGATGATAGGAAATGTCAGCATAGCCACAGGATGCCGGCGCTGTCGGTTTCCGAAGCACCGGATGTCTTTTACGGAAATGGATCATAAAACGGGCAAACTCAAACACCTCGCGATATGCGTCCTTGCGGCTCCAGTCCAGCCAGGAGATCTCATTATCCTGACAATAGGCATTATTATTTCCATGCTGTGTGTTGCAGAACTCATCTCCCGCATAGAACATGGCAGGTCCCCGGCTGCACATGAGCGTTGCAAAGGCATTTTTCACCATCCGAAGACGAAGTTTATTGATCTGCGGATCCTCTGTTTCTCCTTCCCATCCACAGTTCCAGCTGTTTCCGTTATTGTCTCCGTCCGTATTATTCCAGCCGTTTGCCTCGTTATGCTTCGTATTATAGGAATACAGGTCGTATAAGGTAAATCCGTCATGACAGGTCAGGAAATTCACAGACGCGCTCTGACCACGCACAAGAGGATCATAAATATCCCGGGAACCCGTCATACGCGCTACTGCGGCCGGTGCCATACCGGCATCTCCCTTCAGAAAACGACGCATATCATCGCGATATCTTCCGTTCCACTCTGCCCAACGGTTCCAACTGGGGAATGTACCGACCTGATATAAACCGCCTGCATCCCACGCCTCAGCGATCAGTTTCACCCCGGATAAAATCTGGTCAAAGGCCATATTTTCCAACAGCGGCGGATTTTCCATGGGGGCTCCGATCTGGTCACGGCTTAAAATGGATGCCAGATCAAAACGGAATCCATCCACGCGATATTCCACCACCCAATAACGCAGACACTCCATGATAAACTGCCTCACGATGGGATGATTGCAATTCACCGTGTTGCCGCAGCCGCTAAAATTATAATAATAGCCCTCAGGCGTTAACATATAATAGATCTTATTGTCGATTCCCTTAAAAGAAAAGGTAGGGCCCAGTTCGTTTCCTTCTGCCGTATGGTTGAACACAACGTCCAGGATCACTTCGATCCCATTCTCATGCAGTTCCCGGATCAGGCGTTTTAACTCGTCGCCCTCATGATTATGCTCCTTCACAGAGGAATAACTCGTATTCGGTGCAAAAAAACATACCGTATTATAACCCCAGTAATCTAACAGTTTCTGTCCGTTGTGCTCACGGGCAGAACCCATCTCATCAAACTCGAAGATCGGCATGAGTTCCACCGCATTGACGCCTAACTCCTTCAAATAAGGGATTTTCTCGCGAATGCCCTCAAATGTACCGCGGGCCGCTACCCCGGAGGAGGGATCTTTGGTAAAGCCTCTTACATGAAGTTCATAAATGATCAGATCCTCCAACTTATTTTCTAACTGTTTCTTTGCACCCCAGTCAAAGTTATTTTCCACGACCCGGGCTTTATAAACATGCCCTTCCTCAAACTTTTCGCCCCACTCGCGCTGTTCTGTCACGGCACGGGCATAGGGATCCAAAATGATCGCATCTTTATCAAAACGATGCCCCTTCGCCTCATCGTAAGGTCCCTCAAACTCGTATGCATATTCGAAATCACCGATATCCAGGCCAAACACAAACATCGAATAGGTACTTCCGATGCGGTAATTATCCGGAAACGGCAGCCTTGCGTAGGGTTCCCTTTCCCTCGGATGAAACAACAGAAGCGTACAGCCGGTTGCGTAATGGGAACTGATCGTAAAACTCACACCGCCTCTGCCCTGCATTGCTCCGCTTGTTTTATAAAATCCGGGACGGACTTTAAAGCCTGCAACCTCATCCAAGGGCTGTAATTGCTGCCCGCGAACGGGTTCTGCCGGTTTTGTAAAGTTAAACATCCTAACTTGCCTCCATTGTCTCTATCATAAACTCTTTGCCGGAAATCATATCATAGGAAAAGCCATGGCAGCCGGGGCAGCTGCAGTCATCTTTGCCGTGGGCATCAAATTGAAATTCACATCCGCAGGTTCTGCAGCGAAATGTGATGGGGACCGTCTCAATGTGCAAGGCAGCGCCTTCTGCCGCCGTCCCTTTGGTCACATGGTCAAAATAGTGCTGCAGCCACTTTTCTTCATAACTTTGCATCTCACCGATTTTTAATGAGATACTGTGAATCTTCGTCAAATGCTGTTCTTCCATCATGGAAAGCGCCAGATTCAACACATTTGTTGTCACTGATAACTCATGCATAATATATCCCTTTACCTGTCAAAAAATTCCATACGTTTTATTGTATCACAACTCCTATTTTTCGACAAATTTTTTATCATATTTCCCGAAATTTTACAGAACATCTGCTTTCTGATTATGTAAAAAAGAACCCCCTGTTAGCAAGGGGTTCCATTCTCTTTGACTGTAATGAGATCCGCGCGGATCAACACCTTTTTCAGTTCCGGCCCAACAATCGCCAGAATGATGATCTTTATCAGATCAAATCCCACATAAGGGATCACTCCTGCCGCTAACGCCTGCGAAAAGGTCATACCTGCCACATACGCAAGCCACACCGTTCCAAACACATAAGCGACGCCGATCCCAAGGATCATTCCCAAGATCGATACAAGGCGGTTTTTCCAAAACCGGTCAATAAAAAAGCCACTGATCAGCGCAGTAAAGAGGAAACCAATTAAATATCCGCCTGTGGGTCCAAGCAGTTTGGCAGGCCCTCCGGAAAATCCGGAAAATACCGGAAGTCCCACAAGTCCCAGCAGCAGATAAAGACAAACTGCCACGGTTCCCTTCCACATACCGACCGCATATACCGCCAGATAAATCCCGATCATCGTCAAAGAAATCGGCACCGGGCTAAAAGGCAGCGGCAGGGAAAGCGGTCCCAATATGCATAGGATGGCTGCCATCAAGGCAGTGAGTGTTAATTCTTTTGTTTTCGTGTTCATTTCACAAGATCCTCCTCTCGATTCTTCGAACATTGTAAACCAGAGGAGGTCAATTGTCAACCTTATATTTATAGAAGTTAACAATTAACTGCCCAACAAGATATTCACGCTACACCTTCCGTGCGAAAGTATGAACATCCCACGGGGCTAAAACTTAAATTTTCTGCATGCAGAGAGGCAGTTCCATACGATGCTTCTCCAATAATTCCCCATCAGACAAGATCGTTCTGCAATCGCCATCCGCTGCGATCTGCCCCTGCGACAATAAGATCACACGGTCACAGGTCTCTAAAATCATATCCAGATCATGGGACGCGATCAATTTCGTCTGCGGGAGGGATTTGATGGTGCGGATGACCGTCCTGCGGTTGCAGGGATCTAAGGCCGTAGTTGGTTCATCCATCAGGATCACTTCCGGCTGCATCGCCAGTACCGTGGCGATGGCTGCCATCCGCTTCTCCCCACCGGAAATCTTATGGTTATGGCGATATTTTAACCGTTCCAGGCCAAGTTGCTGCAACACGGTATCAACCTGTACTTCGGCATCTTCCTTCGACATGCCGTAATTCAGCAGACCAAACATCATATCTTCGAAAACGGTCGGCATGAACATCTGGTTATCCGAATCCTGCAAGACATATCCGATCTTTTTACGGATCGTGGGCAACTGTTTCTGTTCTAACAAAAGGCCATCTACAAAGATCTTTCCCTCCGCGGGCAAAAGAAGCCCTAAAAGAAGTTTCATGATCGTGGACTTTCCGGCTCCGTTCGCCCCGATCAAACCCACCGTCTCGCCCGTTTTTATGACCAGTTCCAATTGTTCCACAACCGGTGTTTTCCCATCATAAGAAAATGATACATTCTGAAATTCGATCATTGTCTTTCCTTTCCCATCTGTTATCCCATCACCAGATATCCGATCAACTGTGCAATATTCATAAACCGTGCAAACAAAAAGCAGACGATACAAACACCCGTTGCAAGCACACTGCCCGGCGAACATGCCAGACCGTCACTGTAATAAAACTCCCCTTTAAACCCCCGCAGCACCATACTGTTATAAAGTTCCTGCGCCCGGTCCATGCTTCGAAGGAGTAATTGTCCCAAAAACGATCCCCAGGCAGAAATATGTACGCCCTTTTGGCCCGGAGCCCGCAAACTGTAAGCCTGCATCATGATCGACGCTTCCTCCATCATCACGCCAATATAGCGATAGATTAAAAGCAACAGCGTGGTA
>CAMBUC010000018.1 GCA_945871045.1 uncultured bacterium | reverse complement strand
AGTTACATTCCTTTCAACATAGAAAAAATAATAGTATTTAAAAAATCAGGCAGATGAATTTATCACCTACCTGATTATCATAACACATGTTTTTCTCTTTTACTATCTTCTATTATCTTTTAAAGTAACAACAACATGTCTGTAGGGCTCTTCACCCTCACTATGTGTAGAAACATATCTGTCATTCTGAAGTGCTGAATGGATCACTCTACGCTCAAAAGGATTCATAGGCTCTAAAGAAACCGGGCGTTTCGTGCGCTTTACCTTGTAAGCAATATTCTTTGCAAGATTCTCAAGAGTTTCTTTTCTTCTCTTACGATAATCCTCAGTATCAAGTTTCACTTTTACATAACTATCAGACTGCTTATTCACAGCAAGATTCGTTAAATACTGTAAAGAATCAAGTGTCTGTCCGCGCTTACCGATCAGCATTCCCATATCAGGTCCTTTGAACTCTACCTCAATCACTTTATTATCTTCATCTACATTTGTGATGATCTCAACTTCAATCTGCATTGCAGCAAAGACCTGAGTTAAAAATTCTTTTACATTTTTTTCTAAAGTAGAAAAATCTACATGAACTGAAGTTTTTTCAACCGTTTTCTCTTCTTTTACAACAACCGGCTTTTCTACCTTCTTTTCTACAGGAATCTCTGCTTTTTTCTCTACAACAGGCTCTACCTTCTTCTCAGGAACAACAATCTTTTTACGGGCTCTGATCACTGCATCCTTACGACCAAGTCCTAAAATACCTGCACTTCCTTTTTCAATTACTTCATAATCCAACTGATCACTTGTGATTCCTAACTGAACAAGCGCATCCGTAATTGCATCATCGATTGTTTTTGCTTTTACTTCAATAAAATCCATGTTCCTTCCCCCTATTTATTATTCTTCTCATTAAATTCTTTTACTAAGTTTGCTTTTGCTGTTAAACTGTTCGGATTTACATTCTTGGCAATCTGAGCAGTCTCATAAGCTTTCTGTACTCTACGGTTCTTTTCCTCGGAAGAGATAGAATTGTTCAGATTTGTCTCACGCTTTGTACTCATACTGGCTGCATTGTAGATCTGACTCTGATAAACGCCCATCTTTTCACGGCGCTTCTCTACCTTTCGCTCGGCTTTTTCCATGTTCTTTTCCAGAACAGCGTCCACATCCATCTTTTCCAGATACTTATTGATCACAATCTGCTGAACACAACGAACAAGTGCACTTGCGATCCAGTAAATTCCAAGACCAACAGGAACAGTAAAACAGAATACCAATGAAAACAAAGGCATTGTTTTATTCATTGTCTTCATCTGCTGGGCCATCTGGTCATTTCCGCCTGCATCCTGCTGAGGCATTAACTTAATATTAAGTACCTGCGTCAGATAAGAGAATAAAGGAATGAGGATCGCACCAAGGATCATCAGGTAACTTCCTGCTTTAAAAGAAGTAGTAATGATGTGCAGCGGTGAGTTTGAAATATTCAGTCCAAGGAAATAATTCAAATGATTTAACTCTTCCTGAACACTGCCGATGGTAGAAGTCAGAGTAGGAAAACTCTCACGTAAAGTATCCCATCCGGCAACATTCATGCTGTAAAGTGCATCGATAATATAATTTGCAGCATTGCTACCGGAAAAATCAGCATTCTTTACCATCAACTTTAATGTCTCTACTAAAGAATCCATCGTTGCGGCATAACCGGGTGTAGCCATAATACCATCTACAAGGGGAGTAAATACATTCTTTACACTTGTAACATAAGCAGGTACATTATAGAACACACGATAAAGTGCAAATAAGATCGGCATCTGGATCAAAAGTTGTAAACAACTTCCGGCGGGAGATACACCATATTTTCCATATACCATCTGAGTCTCTTCTGTCATTTTTAACTGAGACTCCTGATCGGTTTTTCCCTGATATTTCTTTTTAATTACTTCAAGTTCAGGGTTCATCATCTTTGACATAATAGAAAACTTCTGCTGTTTAAATGTCAAAGGAAGCATACAGGTATAGATCAAAATCGTAAGTACAATAATTGACAAACCAATGTTTTCAATACCCATTTTGGAAAGGAACAGATACACGCCGTTCATGATCCATCCCAGTAATTTAGCAATAGGGCCGAGAATCGCACCTTCATATTGCGTCAAAATAATGTCAGTCAATGATTTTTCCTCCTAAATTTACAAGAAAAGTTCCCGATATCTATTTTTTCAGGAACCGGATCATAACCTCCCTTTGAAAAAGGATTGCAACGCAGGATCCTCCAAGCTGCCAGGACGCTCCCTATGATCGCACCATGTGTTTCAATGGCTTCCTTACCATAGGCTGAGCAGGATGGAAAATACGGACATTTTGTCCCTTTATACGGGGAGATATTTTTCTGATAAAATTTAATCAGATACAATAGTATTTTTTTCATATTCGTCTTTCTTTAAAATATGATGAAGATTTGCAAGATGGAGCAGCGAACTCTCCACCTGATGATAGGAAATGTCTTTTGCAGACACTCTTGCAATGACTACCACATCTAAACCACTATTAAATGTGTCTTCCTGTAATCGATACACCTCTCTGATCAGTCTGGTGAGACGGTGTCTTACTACGCTGTTTCCAACTTTTTTGCTGACAGAGATACCCAGACGATTATACTCTGTCCCATTTTTTAACACGTACATTACCAAATATCGGTTTGCGTAGGATCTTCCATTATTATATACATGTTGAAAATCCTTATATCTTTTCAATGATTCTGAAAATCTCATGCACGTTTCCTCGTTTAATTTTTTCCAAGAAAAGAAGAAAGACCACAAAAAATGTGGTCCTGCGCTATATTACTATGCTGATAATTTCTTTCTTCCTTTTAATCTTCTTGCAGCTAATACTTTTCTTCCGCCTGCAGTACTCATTCTTTTACGAAAACCGTGAACTTTAGATCTCTGTCTCTTTTTCGGCTGAAATGTCATCTTCATGAAAAATACACCTCCTTTATTAATAATAAAAGCGTCGCTTATCATTATACCAAAAAAGCCCGGAAAGTCAAGAAATATCTATTCTTTTTTCATTTTTATATTTTTTTACACAGTTATTCACATTTTTATAAACAATCCACATTTTTTGTGGATAACTTGTGGATAATGTTGATTATTTTATGTGAACTGGCGTTGATATTTTTTTGATTGATAATTTTGCGCATTTAGTTTATTATATTAGATAAGTATGCGATATTATGCCCTAGGCCTGCTTAAAAGGCGATAGAAGGCGGTAAATGTATTCACATGAATGTTTTTTAGGGTTATTCACAGAAAAGCATCACTATTATAAATAAGGTACAGGTACGATATAGTTATGGAAGCAATCGAACAAAAATGGGAAGAAATTTTACTCACATTAAAAACAGAGTTTGATCTTTCTGATCTGGCTTTTAAGTCATGGATCGCTCCCTTAAAGATCGATCATATTGAAAATAATACGCTTTATATCCCTTGCGAAGAACAGATCACAGCAAGTTATATAGCCAAAAAATACTCAAAACCACTGAGTGTTGTGATCGAAGAACTGACTGGAAAAAATTATGAGATCGTCTTTATGGAGACAGAACAATTAAAGAAAATGAGACCGAAAACTGCACGGGCCATGTCTCCTACAGAAGTTCTGGATCGATCCGGTTTAAATTTAAACTATACCTTTGATCGTTTCGTTGTTGGTGGAAACAACCGCTTTGCACATTCTGCTTCTCTTGCTGTAGCAGAATCTCCCGGAGATACTTACAATCCTCTCTATATATATGGAGGTCCGGGACTTGGCAAAACGCATCTTATGCATTCCATCGGTAACTTCATATTAGAACAAAACCCGGATGCCCGTGTTCTTTATGTCACTTCTGAAGTATTTACCAACGAGGTGATTGATTCTATCCGTTCCGGTAATGCCAATGCAATGACAAAACTTCGTGAAAAATACCGCACTGTAGATGTGCTGATGATCGATGACGTACAATTTATTATAGGAAAAGAAAGTACACAGGAAGAATTTTTCCACACATTCAATGAACTTCACAGTGCAGGAAAACAGATCATCCTTACATCCGATAAGCCACCCAAAGACATGGAGACTTTAGAGGAGCGGATCCGTTCCAGATTTGAGTGGGGGCTTATGGCCGATATCGGATCACCCGATTATGAAACCCGTATGGCAATTCTCAGAAAGAAACAGGATCAAGAAGGTGTTACGCTGGATAATGAGATCCTAAACTATATTGCCACTAATATAAAATCCAATATCCGTGAACTGGAAGGCGCATTAAATAAGTTGATCGCATTTCGAAGACTGACCGGAAATGAGATCACTATGGAAGTTGCTACCCATGAACTTCAAAATATGATCAATCCCGATAAGCCCCAGGAGATCACGCTTCAGTTGATCGTTGAGATCGTATGTGATCATTTCCAGATCTCTATGGACCAGATTTTGTCCAAGAGCCGTACCAACGAGATTGCAAAGCCTCGTATGATCGCAATGTATCTGGCAAAAACAATGACCGGCGCTTCTCAAGACGCCATTGGATCCTTTCTGGGAGGAAGAGATCATTCCACAGTTATCCACGGTATTAAACGTGTAGAAGCTGAAATTCAAAATAATGAAACTATGAAAAACCAGATTGAGGTTATAAAGAAAAAGATTAACCCGAATTAATCCACAAGCTATCAATACCTAATCCTCAGTCTTTTCACTGCTGTTTTTGAATTATTTTTCATGTGAAACCTAAGGTTTAACAGCGTTTCACGGATTATTCACTTATTCACAGCCTTTAAGATTAAGACTACGAAAGTTTTTTATATTATATTTTATATGCAAAACCGGAAAGGAGTTTTCACTCACCATGAAATTGATCTGTTCTAAATCAAATTTATTACAAGGAGTTAACATTGTATCCAAAGCGGTTCCCACAAGAACAACTATGGCGATCTTAGAATGTATCCTGATCGATGCATCTTCCGATGAAATTAAGTTGATCGCAAATGATATGGAAATTGGTATTGAAACGATCATTGATGGAGAGATCGTTGAAAACGGAATCATCGCCTTGGATGCAAAGATCTTTTCAGAGATCGTAAGAAAACTTCCTGATAACGAAGTTGTAATTGAAACAGACGTATCTTTTAAAACTGTCATCACATGTGAAAAAGCAAAATTTAATATTATTGGAAAATCCGGAGAAGATTTTTCTTATTTGCCTTACATTGAGAGAAATGATCCCATCTCAATTTCACAGTTCACATTAAAAGAAGTGATCCGTCAGACGATCTTCTCCATAGCAGATAACGATAATAATCGTCTGATGACTGGTGAGTTGTTTGAGATCAACGAAAATCAGTTAAAAGTCGTTTCTCTTGACGGACATCGAATTTCAATTCGAAATATTGAATTGAAAGATCACTATGCAAATAAAAAGGTGGTTGTACCCGGAAAGACATTAAATGAGATCAGTAAGATTCTTCCCGGATCAGTAGATGATGATGTAACGATTTTTATCACATCAAACCATATTGTTTTTGAGTTTTTAAATACAACTGTTGTTTCCCGTTTGATCGAGGGAGAATATTTTAAGATCGATCAGATGCTCTCTACTGATTATGAGACAAAAGTCAAGATCAATAAACGCGAGTTGTTGGACTGTATCGATCGTGCTACTCTTCTTGTAAAAGAAGGAGATAAAAAACCGATCATTATGAACATTCAGGATGGCGTTATGGAATTAAAGATTAATTCATTTATCGGATCCATGAATGAAGAGATTGATATTGAGAAAACCGGCAAAGACATTTTGATCGGATTTAATCCAAAATTCTTCATCGATGCGCTTCGCGTCATCGATGAAGAAGAAGTAAGCCTTTATATGGTAAACCCGAAAGCGCCCTGTTTTATCAGAGATGATGATAATCAGTTTATTTATCTGATCCTTCCGGTTAATTTCAACAATGTGTAATTTTTCAGAGCAAAGCGGAATCGAGCTGGGTTCTGAAGAATAAAACGAATGGAGAACATTATGAATTATATCAAAATCAAAGACGAATACATAAAACTCGGACAAGCATTAAAATTGGCAGGAATGGTCAGTTCCGGTGTAGAAGCAAAGGTCATGATTCAGGATGGACAAGTGATGGTAAATGGACAAGTGGAATATCAGCGTGGAAAAAAACTTCATCCCGGTGATACGTTTTCATTTAACGGTGAAGAGGCTCAGATTGAGGCATGATCATAAAGTCCATCGAATTAAAAAATTTTCGAAATTATGAGCAGTTGGAAATATCCTTTGATCAGGCAACGAATATTCTGTTTGGTGACAATGCCCAGGGCAAAACGAATATTTTAGAATCTGCTTATGTGAGTGCTACCACAAAATCACATAAAGGCAGCAGAGATAAAGAAATGATCCGTTTTGGACAGGATGAGTCACATATCCGCACGATCGTTTGCAAAAGAGAACAGGATTTCCAGATTGATATTCATTTGAAAAAAAATCGTGCAAAAGGAATCGCCATCAATCAGGTACCGATCAAAAAGGCATCTGATCTGTTTGGAATTTTAAACATCGTTTTTTTCTCTCCGGAGGATCTAAACATTATCAAAGACGGTCCCACAGAACGTCGCAGATTTCTTGATTTAGAATTATGCCAGTTGGATAAAATATATTTATCAGACCTGACTGCATATAATAAAGTTTTAAAGCAAAGAAATACACTTTTAAAAGATATGATCTATCGTCAGGATCTCAAAGATACGCTTCCAATCTGGGATGAACAGCTCATAGAGTATGGAAAACGGATCATTCGTCGCAGGCAGCAGTTTGTGAGTGAGTTATATGAGATCGTTCAGGACATTCATAGTAATCTATCCGGTAATACAGAACTTTTGACACTCAAATACGAACCAAATGTGGAAAGTATGTTTTTTGAGGATGAATTATTTCGTGCCTCTGACCGGGATCGAAAATTATGCCAGACGTCGGTTGGTCCCCACAGAGATGATATTTCATTTCTGCTTGGAGATATAGATATCCGTAAATTTGGTTCTCAGGGTCAGCAGAGAACAGCAGCTCTTTCGCTGAAACTTTCAGAGATTGAGCTTGTAAAGAAGTCGATCGGTGATACTCCGGTCCTTCTGTTGGATGATGTTCTCTCGGAACTTGATTCTAACCGACAAAATTATCTTTTAAATAGTATACACGATATCCAGACAATTATTACATGTACCGGTCTGGATGAATTTGTAAAAAATAAGTTTCAGATTCATCGCATTTTTCAGGTGACAAATGGTCATGTGGCTTTAAGAGAAGAATAAGACGGCAGAACAAAGCAGTCTCATGGAGGTTTTTTTATGGCAAACCAGGAATATGGTGCAGATCAAATTCAAATTTTAGAGGGATTAGAGGCAGTTCGTAAACGTCCCGGTATGTATATCGGCAGCACTTCTTCACGCGGACTTCATCATTTGGTATATGAGATCGTTGATAATTCCGTTGATGAGGCTTTGGCAGGGTATTGCAAAAAAATCGAAGTCATCATTAATCCTGGAAATACGATCACTGTGATCGATGATGGGCGTGGGATTCCTACAGGAATCAATCACAAAACCGGAAAGCCTGCGGTAGAGGTTGTATTTACGGTGCTTCATGCCGGTGGAAAATTTGGTGGTGGAGGATACAAAGTATCCGGTGGACTTCATGGTGTAGGTGCATCTGTTGTAAATGCATTGTCTAACTGGCTTGAAGTGGAGATCTTCCGTGAAGGAAAAGTATTTAAACAGCGTTATGAGCGCGGAAAAGTGATGCATCCGCTGGAAATCGCCGGCTCTTGCGAGCCGGAAAAAACAGGAACAAAGGTTACTTTTGAGCCGGATGATACGATTTTTGAAGAAACAGAATATGATTTTGATATTTTAAAACAGCGTCTCCGTGAAACGGCATTTTTGACAAAAGGTCTTCGTATCACGCTTCGTGATGAGCGGGGCGAGGAGCCAGTAGAACGGGAATTTCATTATGCAGGCGGTATCAAGGAATTTGTTACCTATTTGAACAAAAGTAAAGAACCTCTTTATCCGGATGTCATTTATTGTGAAGGACAGCGCGACCGGGTAAATGTTGAAGTTGCATTTCAGCATAATGACAGTTATACAGACGGAACTTACAGTTTTGTAAATAATATCATTACTCCTGAAGGTGGTACACATCTGGCAGGATTCCGTAATGCGATCACAAAAACATTTAATAACTATGCAAGAGCAAATAAGATCTTAAAGGATAGTGATCCGGCGCTTTCCGGTGAAGATATCCGTGAAGGTCTGACTGCGATCATCAGCATTAAGATCGAAGAGCCTCAGTTTGAAGGTCAGACAAAACAAAAATTAGGAAACAGTGAAGCTCGCGGCGCGGTTGACAGCGTGGTCAGTGAACAGCTCACTTACTATTTGGAGCAGAATCCTTCTGTTGCAAAAACGATCTGTGAGAAATCGCTTCTTGCGCAAAGGGCCAGAGAAGCAGCCCGAAAGGCCCGTGACCTGACAAGACGAAAAACAGCTTTAGAAGGAATGTCTCTTCCGGGAAAACTTGCCGATTGTTCCGATAAAAATCCGAAAAACTGTGAGATCTTTATCGTAGAGGGAGATTCCGCGGGTGGTTCAGCAAAAACTGCAAGAAGCCGTGCAACCCAGGCGATCCTTCCGCTTCGCGGTAAGATCCTGAATGTGGAAAAAGCAAGGCTTGACCGTATTTATGAAAATGCGGAGATCAAGGCGATGATCACTGCATTCGGTACCGGAATTCATGAGGATTTTGATATTGAAAAACTTCGTTATGATAAGATCATCATCATGACAGATGCCGATGTGGATGGAGCGCATATCGCAACATTGATGCTTACATTTTTATATCGATTTATGCCGGAATTGATCAAACAGGGACATGTATATCTTGCGACTCCGCCCCTTTATAAGATCGAAAAAAATAAAAATGTCTGGTATGCTTACTCTGATGATGAGTTAAACAAGATCCTCATTGAGATCGGACGTGATGGAAATAACAAGATCCAGCGATACAAAGGTCTTGGAGAAATGGATGCAGAGCAGCTTTGGGAAACTACGATGGATCCTGAGAAGCGCATCTTAAAACGTGTAGTCTTTGATGAAGAAGCAGCTTCAGAAGTTGATCTGACATTCAATACACTGATGGGAGATAAGGTAGAACCCAGACGTGAATTTATTGAATTGAATGCAAAATATGTACAGAATTTAGATATTTAATCAGGAGGAAATGATGGAAGATAATATTTTTGACCAGATCCATGAGGTTGATCTCAAAAAAACCATGGAAACTTCTTACATCGATTATGCCATGAGCGTTATCGCATCACGCGCCCTTCCTGATGTACGGGATGGATTAAAGCCGGTTCAGCGTCGTGTTCTTTTTTCCATGATCGAACTGAATAACGGACCCGACAAACCTCATCGTAAATGTGCGCGTATTGTCGGTGATACGATGGGTAAATATCACCCCCATGGTGATAGTTCTATCTACGGAGCACTTGTAAACATGGCACAGGAGTGGTCGACACGTTATCCACTTGTGGATGGTCATGGAAACTTCGGTTCTGTGGATGGAGACGGAGCAGCAGCGATGCGATATACAGAAGCCCGTCTTTCAAAGATATCTATGGAGATGCTGGCAGACATCAATAAAGACACCGTTGATTTTATGCCAAACTTTGATGAGACGGAAAAAGAGCCTTCTGTGCTTCCTTCCCGTTATCCTAATTTACTTGTAAACGGAACGACAGGTATTGCGGTAGGAATGGCTACCAATATCCCTCCTCACAATCTTCGTGAAACGATCGCTGCAGTTGTAAAGATCATTGATAATCAGATTGAGGATAAAAATACAGAGATCGAGGAACTCTTATCTATCGTAAAGGGACCTGACTTTCCAACCGGAGGCATGATCCTTGGTACTTCCGGTATTGAGGAATCCTATCGTACCGGCCGCGGAAAGATCCGTGTGCGTGCCATCACGGACATTGAACCAATGAACAACGGAAAGAATCGGATCGTTGTCAGCGAACTTCCCTATATGGTAAATAAAGCCCGGTTGATCGAGAAGATCGCCGAACTTGTAAAAGATAAACGGATCGATGGAATAACAGATCTTCGTGATGAGTCGGATCGTCAGGGAATGCGTATTTGTATTGAACTGCGTAAGGATGTCAATCCAAACATCGTATTAAATCAGCTGTTTAAACATACACAGATGCAGGATACATTTGGTGTGATCATGCTTGCTTTAGTTGACAATCAGCCAAAGGTATTGAATTTATTTGAGGTACTAAACTACTACCTGATCCATCAGGAAGAGGTTGTCACCAGACGTACCAAATATGAGTTAAACAAGGCAGAAGAACGTGCCCACATTTTACAAGGCTTGCTGATCGCTCTTGACAATATTGATGAAGTGATCAGTATCATTCGAAGCAGCCAGAATACTTCAGAAGCAAAAACCCGTTTGATCGAGCGCTTTGCGCTTTCGGAAGCACAGGCACAGGCTATCGTTGATATGCGTCTGCGCACGTTGACCGGTTTGGAACGGGAAAAACTTCAGGCAGAATATAATGCTTTAATGGAACAGATCGCAGAATTGAAGTCTATTTTAGCAGATCATAAAAAATTACTTGGGGTGATCAAAAGTGAACTTCTTGTAATTTCTGATAAATACGGTGATGAAAGAAGAACTTCCATCGGATATGATGAATTTGATATTTCCATGGAAGATATGATCCCTGTTACGAATACGGTGATCACTATGACAAAACTGGGCTATATCAAGCGTATGAGTGTTGATAATTTTAAAGCCCAGAATCGTGGTGGTAAGGGTATCAAGGGAATGGAGACCATTGAAGATGATTATATTGAGGAACTTTTAATGACAACCTCCCACAATTATCTCATGTTCTTTACGAACTTTGGCCGCGTATACCGTATGAAGGCTTATGAGATTCCCGAAGCAGGCCGTACAGCAAGAGGAACAGCGATCATTAATCTGTTACAACTTCTTCCGGAAGAAAAGATCACGGCAGTGATCCCTATTAAGGAATACAATGACCATGAATATCTGTTTATGGCCACAAGAAAGGGTATTGTGAAGAAAACTTCCATTACCGAATATACAAATATCCGTAAAAACGGCTTGACAGCTATCAATCTTAGAGAAGATGATGAACTGATCGAAGTAAAGAAGACAGATGATACAAAAGATATTTTCCTTGTGACAAAATATGGTCAGTGTATCCGTTTCCATGAAACTGATGTAAGAAAAACAGGCCGCTCTTCTATGGGTGTGATCGGAATGAATCTTACAGATGGAGATGAGATCGTTGGTATGCAGCTTGATACGCAGGGTGAATCTCTGATGATCGTATCTGCGAAAGGTCTTGGAAAATGTACGATGATGAGTGAGTTTACTGCTCAAAATCGCGGCGGAAAAGGTGTGAAATGTTACAAGATCACGGAAAAAACCGGAAATATCGTTGGAGTGAAAGCCGTCAATAAAAATGATGAGATGATGATGATCACCACAGAAGGTATTATTATCCGTATCCGTGTCAGTGATACAGCACTTTTAGGAAGGATCACTTCCGGTGTAAAACTTATGGATCTGAAAAATGATGTAGTGATCGCAAGCATTGCAAAGGTTCGTGAGGATAAGTCATTGATACAGAATGATGAAGAAGATCCGGAGTCAGAGCCGGGTGAGTCCGTAGATTCTAAAGATACAACAGAATCCGCAGAAACGGATGAATCGGATATTACAGAATAATTGTAACTATTCAGACCCCATCTCGATTCCGCTAACGCTCTATCTCGATGTGGCTTCTCGCCAAAGAAATTTCCAAAAATATCGTCATTCATGCAAGCATGATTCAGATATTTAATGAAAATTGCCTTGGCTCTGAATAGTAACAAATAATTAATCAGAAAAACGAGAGTATCACGATTGATATTCTCGTTTTTCATAAAAAAAGAAAGGAAATAGTAATTGTAATAGTAAAATGCAATTACACAAAATCATATGAGAACAATACATACAGACCAGATCATAAAAACAGTCCGTCAGATGTGTATCGATGCAAATTTACATTTATCTGAGGATGTAAAAGGAGCAATCTGCGGCTCAATCGAAACAGAAAAATCACCCCTTGGCTGTCAGATATTAAGGCAGTTGGAAGAAAATATGGAGATTGCAGTTTCGGAAGATATTCCGATCTGCCAGGATACCGGAATGGCTGTGGTATTTTTAAAGATTGGGCAGGATCTTCATATTGAGGGAATGAATTTGGAAGATGCAGTCAATGAGGGGATCCGACAGGGTTATGTAGATGGATATCTTCGAAAATCCGTGGTACGCGACCCGCTTCAGCGGGAAAATACAAAAGATAATACACCTGGAATCATTCATTATGAGATTGTACCCGGGGAACAGCTGACGATCACAGTAGCACCGAAGGGATTTGGAAGCGAAAATATGAGTCGTGTATTTATGTTGAAACCGGCGGATGGAATCGAAGGTGTGAAGGATGCAATTTTAACCGCGGTGAAAGATGCAGGACCGAATGCATGTCCTCCAATGGTAGTAGGTGTTGGAATCGGTGGCGATTTTGAGAAATGTGCGATCATGGCAAAACAGGCACTGACGAGAAATATCATTGAACGTTCAGAGATTCCTTATGTGAAAGAAATGGAGGAAGAATTACTGAAAAAGATCAACAGCCTTGGAATTGGACCCGGAGGTCTTGGAGGAACAACAACCGCACTTGCAGTAAATATTAATACATATCCGACACATATCGCAGGACTCCCGGTAGCGATCAATATCTGCTGTCATGTAGACCGGCATGTGACTGAGGTTATATAAATTCGTAGTTGTGTATAGGTCAGTTTAAAACTAGTCGTAAATGTGAATAAATGTTTGTTTTTATATATTTTCAGAGGATAACATAGGAGAGATGAAAGATTATGGACAAAAATATTACAACTCCGATCACGGAAGACATTTCAAAAGATTTGCATGCCGGTGATTATGTGTATATAAGTGGAACGATTTATGTAGCAAGAGATGCAGCACATAAACGGCTGATGGAAGTGTTGGATCACGGTGAAGAACTTCCCATAGATATGAAAGATTCTACTATTTATTATATGGGACCTTCTCCGGCAAGAGAAGGTCAGGTGATCGGATCAGCCGGTCCTACCACTGCAAGTCGTATGGATAAGTATGCACCGAGACTTCTGGATCTGGGAAGCAAAGCAATGATCGGAAAGGGAAAGAGATCTCCTGAGGTGATCGATGCGATCATACGCAACAAGGCAGTTTATTTTGCAGCCATCGGCGGCGCCGGCGCTCTGATCTCAAAATGTATCAAAAAGTCAGAAATTGTTTGTTATGAAGATCTTGGTGCAGAAGCGATACGAAAACTGGAGGTTGAGAATTTCCCTGTGATTGTTGTGATTGACAGTGAGGGAAATAATCTTTATGAGACAGCAATCCTTGAATATCAAAATATGTAAACAGTAAAAAAGGTACTCTCATATTTGTGAGTACCTTTCATTTTTATGCAATCTATAACGGAGTGATGGAGAGATATTTTTCTCCCTGATACAGCCAGCTGAGACTGGGCTGCTCTGCTGTATCGCTGATAATATAATCCTGATATTTCTTTAACTTCTTGGAATACTTCATCTAGATTTTCGAGGACCCTTTTTGAAAAGTTATCTTCACAGGAATCGGCTTCATGAGTTGAACCCCATATTCCCCATTCAAAGATACCAAATAAGCAGTCACTGTTATAGTTTTTGCCTGAAAATTTCCTTTCTTCGCATAATTGATACCCATTAACTGATTTTCGGTAATCTTATTTTTTAACTCGATCGTGCCACTCGTAAGATTCGTCTTTACGCTTTTTACTTTTAGCATGTTGTTGGCATCATAGCGTGTCGGATCCTATAAAGCAAATTGAGATTCCATATTGCTCTTCTTATATGTCTGATAAAGTTTGTATTGTTTAGCAATATTCTTCGTGGTAAATTTTAAATCTACTCCTGATAAAAGTGTCTTGCATGCTTTGGTGCTGGCCGCATATTCCTTGCGATACGCGTCAAAATCTGAAAGTTTTGTCTCCAGTTTCGCGTTTTTCTTCACAACATGAAGAGGAAAATAATAGGTCGCATCGGAAGCATCCTTTTTCATTTTTATGGCGATACATACATTGCCGGTTTTTTTGAGTGTGACATCACCGTGTTTATTGACAGAAGCAATCGCAGGATCTGAACTTTGATATATGACATTTTTTATCTGGCTGACAGTCATGTAAGCGGAATCGTAATCCAAATAGTTTTTGGTTGTCACTTTTTGACACAGAATTAGATCTCCTGCATTGAGCCCTTTGGGACCAACTTCGATATAGTTCATTTGCTCATCAATGTCAGAAGATTTAAAATCAATCTTGCCGGTGGACTGACTCATACAGGC
>CAMBUC010000017.1 GCA_945871045.1 uncultured bacterium | reverse complement strand
CAGCGTCTGATCGTATTGTAGTAAAGGCATCCGCGGCAGTTCCGGGTACTTACTCTTATACGTTGACCTTAACTTCAGGAGGACAGAAAGCATCTGCGGCTTTTACGGTTGTTGTTTCAACAGTTCCTTCCACAGGAACGGAAACTTATGAAATTCAGATCGATAAGAACAAAGCAGATCTTTCGCTGAATTCTGATATCTTAAGCAGTCAGTTTGCAAATGTACGGCTGGCAAAATACCGTGCCGGTGTATTCATGAATTACACGAATTTCACAACAGCAACTATTACAAAGGACGGTTACTATTACGGTCTTGATCTGACTACAGGAGGAACTACTGCAAAACAGACGATCAGTGCTTCAAACCGTTTATCTTTAAAACTTCTGGATATCACATCGGGCGTTTGCAAAAAGGCTGAGGCAGGTACTTACACGATCTTACTGGAGTATTATTCTTCGGCAGATAAAGGGTATCTGACACAGGCCACGACATTGACACTGACAGATACACAGGATCAGCCGGAAATTCGCATTGATCGCATCAAGTCAACCAAGACTTGCACGACGGCGTTGGAACTGGCTCAGAACTGTCTGGCGCTGGAAGACGGAACGATCACCGAGTGTGTAGTTACCGGAGAGACCCTGCCGGGATCGAAGGTAGCGCTGAAATCAGGAGATCAGGTAAATATCCGTTCGGTCACAGTGGTTAATAAATTTAAGATTTCTGGCGCTCAAGAAGTGACAGTCACTTATAGCATTGATGTAAGAAAGACATTGACAAACAGTTAATGTTTGGAGAAATGAGTAAAAAACGCGATCCTTTGGGATCGCGTTTTTTTACTCATTCATCTTCTGATAAGGAGCGCATACGGCCGCTGTCACGTTTTTCGACGCCTGCGTGGTAGGTGACTTCCTTGCTGCCGTTCATGAGGCGGAGACAATCCGGACATAAAGTACCAAAGGTGACAGAAGCGCCGCAGCGCTGGCATCTTGTGTGCATCATTTTTTTGTCACCATCCACATATTCGATGCGGCCTTCCTTGATCCATCTGCGCACCTTGCCCTGAGAGATGTGAAAGATCTCTGCCAGTTCATACTCTGTAACGTCATGTGAGCGGATGTATTCGCGAACCTCCTTAAAAAGGGCATCCTCCTCGCATGCAGGGCAGCAGTCTTTTACTATGTCTAAAGGCATGGGCCTGCCGCACATAGAGCAGTATTTATAGTTTGTATATTGATCATTGCGCATCATGAGCAACCCTCCTCTTTGTCGTTATAACAATCAAGAATGGATGTTAAGTAATGAACATATTGTTGGCGTGTTTCGAGTGGAGAAACGATGGTGATATTGTTTCCCAGTCCGGTGAGCCAACCAAAAAACTGGCGGCTGACAGCGACATTGGCGCGTACACGGATACGGTCTTTATCAATGGACCGTAAAGCAACCTGCGGGCCAAAACGGTCGATCATCACTCCGGTTAAGGATGCATCACATTCCAGAACAACGGTTGTTTCATCACCGGCAAACATGCCGAATGTTTTCTTGGCAAATCCGGCAATGTCAAGTGATTCAAAGACATCTCTTCCAAGGCGCATGGATTCGGAAACGCTCAGATGAAGCATTTTGTCCACGCGGTAATATTTCAAAATATCGGAGTCATGATCGTAAGCGATCAGATAATAATTTTCATCTTCCCAGGTTAGAAGCCAGGGACTGGCTTCATAAAAAGCGCCTTCTCTTCGCGGAACCAGTTCTTTTTGTACTGACCATTCACAATACTGAAAGCGGATCATGCGGTCAGCGGCCATGGCGGTATAGATCTCATCCACGCTGTAATAGATCTGTTCGTTTAAGGATTTTCCGCGTTCCGTTACGACCACCTGACGATGCAATTGGGACGCCTCGCTTTTACTGGTCAGAGTTTCCAGTTTACGGATCAGATCCCGGGACTTTTTCGTGGTTACAAAACGGGATGCCTGCACTGCATCCACCAGTAATTTCAGTTCCGGTAGTTCAAACTGTCTGCTGGCCAGATAGTATCCGCAGGATTTTTCGCGAATGGAGATGATATCCATCCCAAAATCCTGCAGAGCGTCCATATCATCATAAATGCTCTTGCGTTCCGCGCGAATCCCCTGGGCCTCCAGATATTCGATCATCTCTTTCGTCGTGATGGGATGTGCTTCATCGGAGCGTTCCAAAAGAAGTTTCGCCAGATATAAAATTTTTAATTTCTGCCCGTAGGATTTTGGCATGTTGCGCTCCTTGTTGTGTGTGAAATATATATGGTAAACCTATGCAACCATTATATCATGAGCAAAACCAGCTCATGATCAGCATTCGACACTCGTCAATCATGCAAGCATGTTGACTCGTTTGCTCTCATTATATCGTGACAAACCCGGTCACGATCACCATTCGACACTCGTCAATCATGCAAGCATGTTGACTCGTTTGCTCTCATTATATCATAGTTTGCAATTTTGCACTAGAAGAAGATCAGAAGTGGGGAGTACTTGGCGAACTTCTGGCAATGAAGGCAATGAAAAAACGACCGCTTATGCGATCGTTTTTTCGAGGAGTTTAGTTATGAAAATGTTACATCTATATAGGGAATTGTTGCATCAACATCTCTGTTGATAGTACATAGTATAAAAGGAAATTGTGTCCGAAATGTGTACGAAACATAAAAGAAATCTAAAATAAATCTAAAGGAATTACAAAATATTCCGAAGATTGTGCGGTGTGAAAATCTTGTGATTGTACCTTACCTGTGCTAAAATGGACACATGAGTATGGCAACATGCACAGATACAGCCGAAAAGGAAGAAAAAGAATGACAGCAAAAACTATTTTTTCACAAATTATCAGTAATCAGGTGCTTATGGGAGGCATCGCCGGATGGTTTTCGGCGCAGTTTTGTAAAACGGTCCTTGATGCGATCTTAAATCATAGACTGGATATCAGCCGTTTTTGGGGAGACGGGGGAATGCCTTCCGCCCATTCATCCACGGTCAGCTGCGTGGCAGCATCCGCAGGTATCGTATATGGAATCGGATCGTTTCAGTTTGCGATCTGTGTGATACTTGCAATGATCACCATGCGGGATGCGATGGGGGTGCGTTTGGAAACAGGAAAACAGGCAAAACTTCTGAATGAGTTGGTAAGCCTGTTTTCAAAGGATAATCCGGGGCTTCCGGAGGAACGGTTAAAGGAGTTTGTCGGGCATACACCGGCACAGGTTTTGATTGGATGCCTGACGGGCTGCGTGATGGCATTTTTATTGAATTTATGTTATGTATCATAAGTTTCTGAAGATAAAGATGAGGTGATAGATATTGCAGGAAGTAACACACATAACGATCATATCACACAGAAAAAAGATCATTCTTCGCACAGATTCCATCTTGTATCTGATGATGCGCGGAAAAAACGTAGAGATCCATGTTTCCGGGGGAAAGATCATTGAAACCCGGATGTCTTTAGGCAGTCTGGAGAAACAGCTGGGGGAGGGATTTATCAAGGTGCACAGAGGATGTCTGGTCTCTGTTCTGGCGATCCATGAGATATCAGATTACATTAACTTAAATAATGGGGAACAACTGGAATATACGCTGCGCAAAAAAAAGTGGATCATCGATTCCTTTTGTAAAATACAAAAGCGAATTGTGGGCAGTTTTATCCGGGACGGGGTTCCAAAGACAGCGGAGGAGTACCGGGAGTATTATAAAAGTTTTGAACAGATGCCTTTTGCCTTTGCGGACATCGAGATGGTGTTTGATGAGGAGCGGCATGCGGTAGACTGGGTCTTTAAATATGGCAATCAAAAACTGGCAGAACTGGAACGGTTGCCCTTGGAGCAGCTGATTGAAAATTCTTTTGGCAGTCTGTTTCGAAACATGGAGACCAAGTGGCTGCGGGCATACGAGCGGGCCACGCTCTTTGGCGAAAGATTGGAATTAACGGAATATAGCCCGGAGGTTGACAGATATCTGAAGGTGATCTGTTTTCCCACCTTCAAAGGTCATTGCGGGTGCATCCTGTTTGACCTGGAAGACATTATGCTGCTTGGAAAAGGGCATGAACAAGAAACATCATAAGTAAGAAAAAGGAAATATACAGATTACGAACCATCATAAAAAAGGAGTAAGAACACGCCGGATCTTTGGCGTGTTCTTTTTGGGGCTAATTTCATGCAAGCCGTTTTAAAAAGATCTCATAAAAACCATCGAAAAGAAACTGGAAAGTTCAGGCTTTGTTTAGAAAATGTTTAGAAAAAATGAAAAAGTACATATTGAAATCATAGGGGATTGCTCTTATAATGGTAGGAAGTGTTTATTGCAGTTACAAACCTGACTGCGATCGATACAGTAGATAAGAAAGTTGGGAAAAACAGTATGGAAAACGGCAATTTTGGCGGCGGAGGTAACAATCCGAACAACAACAATAACAACGGTGGCAATAATAACCGTGGGAATGGCGGCCGAAACAACAAAAACGGCCAGATGGTGATGATGTTTGTGCTCATCACACTTGTTGCGCTGCTTTTTATGAGTTTGATCAGTAAATGGCAGACACAGATGACTGCTCGCGAGATCTCTTACTCGGAATTTCTTCAGATGGTATCGGAAGGAAAAGTAGAGAAGGTAGAATTAAGCGCACAGCAGATCGATATTACCCCGAAAAAAGTGGGAGATGAAGTGATCGCGATCACTTATTACACCGGCTATGTGGGAGATGAAGACCTTGTTCCGATGTTAAAGGAAGCGGGTGTGGATATCAAGGGCGAGATCCCGGATAACACGGCAGGCTGGATCTATAATATTGTAAGTTTTATGCTTCCTCTGGTTCTCATCTGGTTTTTGATGGGATTCCTTATGAAGCGCATGGGCGGCGGCGCCATGGGCGTTGGAAAAAGCACTGCCAAGGTATATGTGGAAAAAAAGACTGGCGTTACCTTCAAGGATGTGGCCGGACAGGATGAGGCGAAGGAATCTTTGCAGGAGGTGGTAGATTTCCTGCACAATCCGAAGAAATATACACAGATCGGTGCGAAACTGCCCAAGGGAGCGCTTCTCGTAGGACCTCCCGGAACCGGTAAAACATTGCTGGCAAAAGCGGTGGCCGGAGAGGCAGGCGTTCCGTTCTTTTCATTGGCAGGTTCCGACTTCGTCGAGATGTTTGTTGGAGTGGGAGCTTCCCGTGTCAGAGATTTGTTTAAAGAGGCACAGAAACAGGCGCCCTGTATCATCTTTATTGATGAGATCGATGCCATCGGAAAGAGCCGTGATACCCGTTACGGCGGAAACGATGAGCGGGAGCAGACGTTGAATCAGCTGCTGGCAGAGATGGATGGTTTTGATACTTCCAAAGGTCTTCTGATCCTTGCGGCAACGAACCGTCCGGAGGTACTGGATAAGGCATTACTTCGTCCCGGACGTTTCGATCGCCGGATCATCGTAGATAAACCGGATCAGAAGGGACGTTTAGAAACCTTAAAGGTACATTCGAAAGATGTAAAAATGGATGAGACGGTGGATCTGGATGCTATCGCACTGGCCTCTGCCGGTCTGGTAGGATCAGATCTTGCCAATATTATCAACGAAGCTGCGATCATTGCAGTCAAACACGGACGTGCGTTTGTGAACCAGAGTGATCTGTTTGAGGCATTTGAGATCGTGGCAGTGGGCGGTAAGGAAAAGAAGGACCGCACCATGAGCAGTCAGGAGCGTAAGATCGTGGCATACCATGAAGTGGGCCATGCCATGGTAGCCGCATTACAGAAAAATACAGAGCCGGTACAAAAGATCACCATCGTTCCCCGTACCATGGGTGCGCTGGGTTATACGTTACAGACACCGGAAGAAGAGAAATTCTTACAGACCAAGGATGAATTGGTCGCAAAGATCAAGACGTATATGGCAGGGCGTGCCGCAGAAGAGATCGTCTTCCACTCTGCCACCAGTGGTGCAGCAAATGACATTGAGATGGCAACGCGTATCGCCCGTGCAATGGTGACCCAGTACGGCATGTCAGAGGAATTCGGCATGATGAGTCTGGAGTCCGTGGAGAACCGCTATCTGGATGGTCGTCCGGTACTCAACTGTGGTGAGGAAACGGCGGCACAGATCGATAAGGTGGTTCAGAAGATGATCAAAGATGCGTATCTGGAGGCCACACAGTTATTGGAAGAAAACCGTGAGATCTTAGACCGTATTTCTGATTATCTGTATGAGAAAGAGACCATTACCGGTAAGGAATTTATGAAGATCTTCCGTGAAATGAAGGGACTTCCGGAGGCGGAGGAGAAACAAGAACCTTCCGCAGAGGAGAAAACAGCTGATACACAGGTATCTGATGTGATCTATGTAGAGCCGACCGGCGATGCGGATCTGGTAAAAGATCCGGATGCTGCGGAAGAGGGCTCACAGTCATAGAGACGGTTATAATGTGAAAGGAAGCACCGTATGGAGTTTGATCTTGCTGAAGAATTATCGAAACTTCCCAATAAACCCGGAGTGTATCTGATGCACGACAATAAGGACGCGATCATCTATATAGGAAAGGCACTTTCCTTAAGACATCGCGTCCGGCAGTATTTTCAGGCAAGCCATCACGAGGGGATCAAAAAAGACCGGATGGTTCAGCAGATTGCCCGCTTTGAATATATCGTGACAGATTCCGAGTTGGAAGCCCTGGTGTTAGAGTGTAATCTCATTAAAGAGCACCGGCCAAAATATAATACGATGCTTACGGATGACAAGACGTATCCGTATATAAAAGTGACGCTGGGGGAGATGTTCCCCAGGGTCCTTTTTTCGCGTCAGTTAAAAAAAGATAAATCCGTTTATTTTGGACCCTATACCAGTGCCGGAGCAGTGAAGGATACCATCGGCCTCATCCATAAATTATATCAGATCCGTACCTGTAACCGAAATCTGCCAAAGGATATCGGTGCCCAGCGTGCCTGCCTGAATTATCACATTCATCAATGTCAGGCCCCCTGTCAGGGGTACATTACAAAAGAGGAATACAAAAAACAGATCGATGGGGTGCTGGATTTTCTGAATGGCCGCTATCAGCCGGTGCTTCGCATGTTACAGGAAAAAATGGAAGAAGCCTCGGACCATCTGGATTTTGAAAAGGCGATCGAGTATCGGGATCTTTTAAACAGCGTGAAGCAGATCGCACAAAAGCAGAAGATCACCCATGCAGACGGTGAGGACCGGGATATTTTAGCATTGGCTTGTGATGAGCGGGATGCCGTGGTGCAGATCTTTTTTATCCGGGACGGAAAGATGATCGGCAGAGACCATTTTTATTTGCGTATCGTCAATGAAGACAGCCCGGCGCAGATTTTGTCGGCATTTATCAAACAGTTCTATGCAGGAACCCCGTATATTCCACGGGAACTGATGCTTCAGACCGATATTGAGGATCGTGAGATCATCGAGGAGTGGCTGGCAAAGAAAAAGGGCCAGCGGGTATATCTCCGTGTACCGAAACGCGGGACGAAAGAAAAACTCGTGGAATTGGCGGAAAAGAATGCGATGATCGTGCTGACACAGGACCGCGAAAAGATCAGACGGGAGGAAGGCCGGACCATCGGCGCAGTGAAAGAACTGGCTGATCTGCTGTCTCTTCCCCGGGAGAACGTGCAGCGCTTGGAAGCTTATGATATATCCAATACCAACGGCTTTGAGTCTGTTGGCTCGATGGTCGTTTACGAGAAAGGAAAACCGAGCCGAAGCGATTACCGCAAATTTAAACTGCGTACGGTTGCAGGACCGGACGATTATGCGTCCATGCATGAGGTGCTCACCAGACGGTTCGAACATGGACTTCGTGAGTTAGAGGAGTGCAAGACCCGCGACAGGGATGAAGAATACGGCAGTTTCACACGGTTTCCGGATCTGATCCTCATGGATGGAGGAAGAGGACAGGTAAATATTGCATTGCAGGTATTAAAAGAGTTGGATCTGCACATTCCTGTATGTGGAATGGTAAAAGATGATAATCACCGGACCAGAGGGTTATACTATAACAATGTAGAACTTCCCATCGACACGCACAGCGAAGCCTTTCGCCTCATCACGCGGATTCAGGATGAGGCACATCGCTTTGCCATCGAGTATCACAGGTCGCTGCGCAGCAAAGAGCAGGTACGTTCCGTGTTAGATGACATACCCGGTATCGGACCGGCACGAAGGAAAACTCTCATGCGCACCTTCCAATCCATCGATGCAATCCGTGCTGCCACTGTGGAAGAACTCGCCGCTGCCGAATCCATGAACGAGCGGGCGGCGCAGGCAGTTTACGACTTCTTTCACCCTGAGGCGTGAGACCACTACGTCCTGAGCGGAGCGGGAGCGTGTTTTACATGGAAACTGTTTCGGTAGCCGTATCGTAAAAGTATAACGTAGAAATGATTGCAAAAATCGATGTCGTAAACTATTATAAAAAGTAGAGATAATATGTAACTGTGAAGGTACTGTACAGTTCCGAACAATCTACAAACCGAGGAGGGGCTCACCATGACACAAAAGGAAGTATCCGTTGCAAAGGTCGCTCGTTTACTGGAGTTGACCAACTTTACCGAACAGGTAAATTTAAAACAGAAAAAAGTATGTATCACTGAGATTAACCGTCCTGCACTTCAGTTGCATGGATATTTTGAACATTTCGCAGAAGGCCGTGTGCAGGTCATCGGAATGGTAGAGTTTGCGTATCTTCAGCAGGTAACAAAAGAGAGAAAAAGAGAAGCCTATGATAAGTTTATGAGTTTCGATATCCCCTGCGTCGTATTCTGTCGTGGGTTTCAACCGGATGAAGATTTTCTGGAGGCAGCCACCAGACATAATGTGGCGGTTCTCGGAACCGAGCGTGCCACAAGTGCCGTAACCGCCGAACTCATCCGTACCTTGAACGAGGAACTTGCACCGTGTATCACGATCCACGGCGTACTGGTCGATGTGTACGGCGAAGGTCTGCTGATCATGGGTGAAAGCGGCATCGGAAAGAGCGAAGCGGCATTAGAACTGATCCGTCGCGGACATCGTTTAGTGACAGATGATGCAGTAGAGATTAAACGTATCGATGACAACACCCTTATCGGAACATCCCCGGTGATCACACGCCATTTTATCGAGTTGCGCGGTATCGGTATCATTGATGTAAAATCATTGTACGGTGTAGAATGTGTAAAGGATAAACAGCAGATCGATCTGGTCATTAAACTGGAAGACTGGCATAAAGATAAAGAGTACGATAGACTTGGTATGGAGCAGGAATACACCGAATTCTTAGGAAATAAGGTCGTCTGCCATTCTCTGCCGATCCGTCCCGGACGAAACCTTGCAGTGATCTGTGAGACGGCGGCGGTGAACCACAGACAGAAAAAGATGGGCTATAATGCGGCTCAGGAATTATACCGTCGTGTGCAGGCAAATCTGAGCAAGAGCATGAATCCCGATGAGGACGATGAATAATCAGTTAGACAGGTAGTAAAAGGAGAGTAATCAGACATGGAACGAAAATGTGCATGGGATGCATACCCCGGAGACAGAAAAAAAGAAGTATTTGATTTTGCGGAAGGTTACAGAGCCTTTCTCTCCGTCAACAAGACGGAGCGGGAATGTGTAAAAACCTTTGTGGAAAAGGCGAAAACAGCAGGATTCATCTGTCTGCAGGATGCCATCAAAGAAGGAAAGAACTTACAGCCGGGGGATAAAGTATACGATGTGCAGATGGGAAAAGCAATGGCGTTGTTTGTGATCGGAGAAGCACCCATCAGCGAGGGAATGAACATTCTCGGTGCACATATCGATTCTCCGCGCCTGGATCTCAAGCAGAATCCTCTCTATGAGGATAAGGATCTGGTGCTTCTTGATACCCATTATTATGGTGGTGTGAAAAAATACCAGTGGGTGACACTTCCGTTGGCGCTGCATGGCGTTGTGGCAAAAAAGGATGGCACAGTGGTAGAAGTGAATATCGGAGACAAGCCGGGAGATCCGGTGGTGGGAGTGAGCGATCTACTCATTCATCTGGCAGGCGAGCAGATGGAGAAGAAAGCAAACAAAGTCGTTGAGGGAGAAAACTTAGACGTACTCGTCGGCAATCTTCCGAAAGATCAGGCAGAGGGTGAAGCAGACGAAAAAGAGCGCGTAAAGGCACAGATCTTAACACTTCTGCAGCAGGAGTATGGCATCGAGGAGGAAGATTTCCTTTCGGCAGAGATCGAGGTCGTTCCTGCGGGAGAAGCCAGAGACTATGGCCTGGACCGCAGCATGATCATGGGATATGGGCACGATGACAGAGTGTGTGCTTATCCTTCGTTTGAAGCGATCTTACAGATGGATACACCGAAGCGCACCAGTGTCTGTCTGCTGGTGGACAAGGAGGAGATCGGAAGCGTTGGTGCCACCGGCATGCAGTCACGATTTTTTGAAAACACAGTAGCGGAAGTGCTGGCATTGTGCGGTGGGTATTCGGATCTGGCCCTTCGCCGTGCGCTCATGCATTCCTGCATGCTTTCCTCCGATGTCAGTGCCGCCTATGACCCGAACTATGCCTCCGTATCCGAAAAGAAAAATTGCGCATATTTCGGAAGAGGTATCGTATTTAATAAATATACGGGTTCCCGTGGCAAATCAGGATCGAATGATGCAAATGCAGAGTATATCGCAAGGCTTCGAAAGATTTTTGATGCCAATGGCGTAGCCTTCCAGACTTCCGAACTGGGCAAAGTAGATCAGGGAGGCGGTGGAACCATTGCCTATATTCTGGCAAATTACGGCATGGAAGTCATTGACAGCGGCGTAGCGGTGCTCAACATGCATGCGCCCTGGGAGATCATCAGTAAAGTAGACTTATATGAAGCCTATAAGGGCTATGTTGCATTCTTAAAAGAAGCATAATGGGAAGATAAAGGATTCGAAGCAAAGAGAAATAGGTTGGTTGATCATATGGAAAAACAGAGGCAGCGATTTGAACAGGAACTGGAAAAACTGCTGACACAGGCGCAGATAAAAAAAGAAGAGCCATTAAGCCGCCACACGACCTTTCGTGTGGGTGGACCGGCAGAATATCTGGTTACGCCCACGATGGAGCAGATCCCGGATGTAGTGGCACTTTGTAAACAATCGGAAGTTGCGCTTACGGTCATTGGAAACGGAAGTAATCTGTTGGTGTCCGATAACGGAATACGAGGCGTTGTTCTGGAGGTTGGAAAAGCAGCATCCGGAATCAGGCTATTAGATGGCGAGGATCTGGCAGTCATGGCGGGAACACTTCTTTCCGAAGCCGCTAATTTTGCCGCAAAAAACGGACTTTCGGGCATGGAGTTTGCGGCGGGTATCCCGGGATCTTTGGGGGGCGCGGTTGTGATGAATGCCGGAGCCTATGGCGGCGAGATGAAAGATATCTTATCCGGCGTCCGTGTCCTTACAAAAGGCGGCGAGATCATAGTCCGTCCGGCAGATGAACTGGATCTCTCTTATCGGCACAGCCGCATGATGGATGAGGGGGATATCGTGCTGGAAGCAAGGCTGAACCTGACACAGGGCAGCGAAGTGGTGATTCGTGCACAGATGGAAGAACTGCGCAAAAGAAGGGTAGAAAAACAACCACTGGAATATCCCAGTGCCGGCAGCACCTTCAAACGTCCGGAAGGATATTTTGCAGGGAAACTCATCGAGGATGCCGGTCTGCGGGGCTTTCGTGTGGGTGACGCGCAGGTATCTGAGAAGCATTGCGGCTTTGTGATCAATCGCGGAGCGGCAACCGCAGCACAGATCTTAGATCTGATGCAGCAGGTACAGGAACGTGTGAAAGCCCATAGCGGCGTGTACCTGGAGCCGGAAGTGCGTCTCTTAGGATTTTAGCATCAACCGGTGCGAAGTTGTAAAAACGTAACTATGAGGGTACTGAATAGTTACGTAAAAACAAAAGAAATGGGGTAAGTTGTATATGAGATGTGTCATTTTAACAGGAATGTCCGGATCGGGGAAAAGCACGGCGTTGAAAATGATTGAGGATATGGGTTATTATTGCGTCGGAAATCTGCCGATCTCATTGGTAGAAAACTTTGTGGATCTGGCAGAAAATGATCCGGAACTGGAAAAGGTGGCGATCAATGTAGATATCAGAAGCGGTCAGAACATCGGAGATCTGACGGCAGTTCTGGATCGATTGCAGGAGCAGGGAAAAACCTTCGAGATGCTGTTCCTCGAATGTGAGGATTCTGTCATCATCAAGCGTTATAAAGAAACAAGAAGAAGCCATCCGCTGGCAGAAGGGCAAAGAGTGGAGAAGGCCATCGAACTGGAACGGGAGCGTCTGCTTCCGTTGAAGCGGCGCGCAGACTATATTCTGGATACGAGCCAGTTGCTGACAAGAGAACTTCAGGCAGAACTGAAAAAAATGTTTGTTGCGAATCAGGCATTCAAGAATCTGTATATCACGGTCCTTTCCTTTGGCTTTAAGTACGGAATCCCGACAGATGCAGATCTGGTCTTTGATGTCCGCTTTTTGCCGAATCCTTATTATGTGGAAGGGCTGCGTCCCTTGACGGGACTGGATCAGCCGATTCAGGAGTTTGTTCACGCCTGTCCGCCTTACCATGAGTTTTTGGATAAACTGGAGGACATGCTTCAGTTTTTGATCCCCAATTATATTAGTGAGGGAAAAAACCAGTTGGTGATCGCCATTGGCTGTACCGGAGGCAAGCATCGTTCGGTGACGGTTGCCAAGGGACTGTTTGACCGGCTGTGCACAAAAGAGGACTATGGAATTCGTATCGAACATAGGGATATTGAAAAAGATGCGCATAGGGGGAAATAGAAATGTCATTTTCCGGTGAAGTAAAAGCAGAACTTGTCAGGCAGTTAGGGGGCAAACCCCATTGCAGGTTGGCGGAAGAGGCCGCCATCCGGTGGTTTTCGGCAGAGCATGTACAGGTGGAAGAACCGGACAAACTGTTAAGGAAAAAGTGTTGTAAACGCGCCTTTTTGCGGGGCGCGTTTCTTGCATCGGGATCCATCAGCGATCCGCAGAAGTCCTACCATTTTGAGATTGTCTGTCAGGAGGAAGCGCAGGCAGAACTTTTGCAGCAGCTGTATCGGGAATTTGAACTGGATGCAAAGATCGTATTGCGCAAAAAATATTACATTGTTTATCTGAAAGAAGGTTCGCAGATCGTAGACGCTTTAAGCGTGATGGGCGCCTATGTGGCGCTTATGAATCTGGAAAATGTCCGGATCATTAAGGAGATGCGAGGCTCGGTCAACCGCATCGTAAACTGCGAGACCGCTAACATCAATAAAGTCGTTGGCGCCGCGTGCCGGCAGGTGGAAGACATCCGCTATATCCAAAGCAAAATGAACCTGGATGAATTGCCGCCGGCATTGGAGGAGATGGCGCGAATACGTTTGGAGTATCCGGACAGTTCGTTGAAAGAATTGGGCGAATTGTGTGATCCACCGGTAGGAAAATCCGGGGTAAATCACAGGCTTCGAAAATTGAGTGAGATTGCGAAAAATCTGGGAAGGAGAACGGAATGAAACTGCTGTTTGTATATAATCCCCATTCCGGAGTCGGAAAGATCAAGTCACAATTATCAGATATCATAGAGATCATGGTACAGGCCGGTTATGAAGTGAGCGTCCATCCGACGCAGGCAGTGCTGGATGCCAGAAACGTCGTTTTGGAGCGTGCAGGACAATATGACCTTGTTGTTTGCTGCGGCGGAGACGGAACATTGGACGAGACAGTGACGGGGCTGATCGAAGGCGGTCATAAGATTCCACTTGGATATATCCCGGCAGGAAGCACCAATGATTTCGCTGCATCCTTAAATCTGCCGAAAAACATGAAAAAAGCAGCACAGGCAGCAGTCGGGGGAGACGATTTTTTGTGCGATGTTGGATGCTTTGGTGACAGACATTTCGTCTATATAGCGGCATTTGGTCTGTTTACGGATGTCTCTTATCAGACAAAACAGGAACTGAAAAATGTATTGGGACATGTGGCATATATTTTAGAAGGAGCCAGGCGGATCGGCAGTCATCCCAGTTATCGCATGAGGGTGGAGTATGATGGCGGTGTGATCGAAGACGAGTTTCTGTACGGAATGGTGACCAACTCACTGTCCGTCGGCGGCTTCAAAGGGATGACGGGGGACGATGTGTCGTTAAACGACGGTCTGTTTGAAGTGATGCTCATCCGCACGCCGCGCAATGCGGTGGAATTAAACGAGATCATTGCGGTGCTCACAAAACTTCGCACGGAGTCGGATATGATCTATACTTTTAAAACAGACGAGTTGTTTGTTTCGCCTTATCAGTCCATTCCCTGGACATTAGACGGGGAATTTGGAGGTCAGCAGACACAGATCCATCTGCAAAATCTAAAGCAGGCGCTTTCCATCCGCGTTCCCGCGAAGATGCAGTAACTCTTTACAATTAGAAGAGTTCATGTTATATTTATCAAAGATATGGGCATGCAGGGCGGTACACCCACACGTCCACATAAATTATAGAAAATGGAGGAATTCTCATGTTAGTATCTGCAAAAGAAATGTTAGACAAAGCAAAAGCTGGACACTATGCAGTTGGACAGTTCAACATCAACAATCTGGAGTGGACAAAGGCGATCCTTTTAACCGCACAGGAGTTAAACTCACCGGTGATCCTTGGTGTATCGGAGGGCGCAGGAAAGTATATGACAGGCTTCAAGACCGTTGCTGCAATGGTTAAGGCTATGGATGAGGAACTTGGAATCACCGTTCCCGTTGCATTACACTTAGATCACGGTAGTTACGAAGGATGCTACAAATGTATCAAGGCCGGCTTTACTTCGATCATGTTCGATGGATCACACTACCCCATCGAGGAGAACATCGCAAAGACTACTGAGTTAGTAAATGTTGCTCATGCAATGGGTATGTCTATCGAGGCAGAAGTTGGTTCTATCGGT
>CAMBUC010000016.1 GCA_945871045.1 uncultured bacterium | reverse complement strand
ATTGCGAAGCAATTTTCATGCATTTTTGCATCGTATCTGTGAAGGTACTGAACAGTTACGAAATCGTTTTGTTTCGGAAAGGCAGGTCTGGTTTATGGAAAAAAGAAAGAAACTACCGATTGGAATTGAAAGTTTTGCGGAAATCCGAAAAGAAGATTTTTACTATGTGGATAAGACACAAGTGATCGAACAACTTCTGGAACAGTGGGGGAAAGCGAATCTCTTTACGAGACCGCGACGTTTTGGAAAATCGTTGAACATGAGTATGCTCCGCTGCTTTTTTGAGATAGGGACAGATCCGTCTCTGTTTGATGGCCTGTACATTGCAGAGAACAAAACACTATGTAAGGAATACATGGGGAAATATCCGGTCATATCTATCAGCCTGAAGGGCGTGAATGCAGAAAACTATGATGATGCATGCAGTTTTTTGATCAAGATCATCAATGCAGAAGCGAGACGCCTGCAATTTCTGGGAGACAGCAGCCGTCTGAATCCATCGGATCAGGAATTATTTCAAAAACTTCTTGATTCAGGAATGGATCAAAGTACGCTGATCTACAGTCTTCGTGAATTGTCAGAAATACTGGAAAAACATTATGGGGAGAAGGTCATCATTCTGATTGATGAATATGATGTTCCGCTTGCGAAAGCAAATGAGCGGGGTTACTATGAGGAAATGGTTCTGTTGCTCCGCAATTTATTGGAAAATGCTCTGAAAACCAATGAGAGCCTAAAATTTTCCGTGTTGACCGGTTGTCTGAGAGTTGCGAAAGAAAGCATTTTTACCGGATTAAACAATTTTAAGGTATATTCTATCACGGATATAAATTTTGATGAATATTTTGGGTTTACGGATACAGAAGTAAGAGATCTGCTGTATGCGTATGGGTTGGACGCGCATTATGAAACAGTAAAGGAATGGTATGATGGATACCGGTTTGGAACGGTGGATGTGTATTGTCCGTGGGATGTTATTAACTATTGTGACACACATATCAGAGATCCGAAATCGCCTCCAAGGAACTACTGGGCAAACACCAGCGGAAATGAAGTGATCAGGCATTTTATTGAAAGTGTGAAGGAAGAAAAGAAACTGACGAAAATGGAACTGGAGCAACTGGTCAATGGCGGTGTGGTACAGAAGGAGATCAGTGAGGAACTGACCTATAAGGAATTGTATGATTCTATGGATCATATCTGGAGTACGCTTTTTATGACAGGCTATCTGACACAGCGTGGAGAGCCGAACGGAAACCGCTATAACCTTGTCATCCCCAACCGGGAGGTTCGAAATATCATTACGGATCACATTTTGAAACTATTCAAGGATGATGTGGAGAAAGACGGGGAAATGGTCAGTCATTTCTGCGACGCCCTTTTGGAGGGAAAACCGGAACTTGTAGAACAACTGTTTACGGCTTATATGAAGAAAACGATCAGTGTGAGGGACACGTTTGTCCGCAGACCGACCAAGGAGAATTTTTATCACGGAATTCTGCTTGGGATTTTGAGTTTTAAGACCGGCTGGCTGGTCTCTTCAAATAGGGAAACAGGTGATGGGTTCAGTGATATCATGATCAGCATCTATGATTCGGAAGTAGGAATCATCATAGAGGTGAAGTATGCGGAGAATGGAGACCTGAAAACGGAGTGTCAAAAAGCCATCGCTCAGATCCAAACGAAAAAATATGAAGAAGCATTTTTAGACTCAGATGTCCGGAAGATATTAAAATATGGCATTGCCTGCAATCGAAAACAGTGTCGGGTGCTTCTGGAGGAGTAACGCCCGGAGGACGGGTTGGATTTGGCCAATTAGCTGATGAGGAAAAGGTTATGAGAGAAAAAACAAGGAAACTATTTACAGTTCGTATAGCAGCGGTCCTTTTGATTACTATGCTGTCGGTACAGCCGGTTCAGGCGGCAGCGAAGATGGAAGGATTTGATGTGTCTTCAAAAAACGGTGTCATTGACTGGGAGACGGTGGGGGCATCCGCCGCAGATTTTGTCATGCTGCGCACCGGGGAAGGACAGGCGCCGGATGTGGATGCGCAGTTTGATGTAAACTATGAAGGCGCAAAAGCAGCCGGATTGAAAGTCGGAGTCTATCATGTCTGCTGTGTACGCACGCCGGAGGCTGCTGTCAAGGAGGCGGAATATTGTTTGGAGATCCTTGGGGGAAGAGAATTGGATTATCCGATTGCTTATGATATCGAGAAAGCCGGTTGTTTTGCCGATGGAAAGAGCAATACTACTGCCATCGCAAAAGCCTTTTGCGAGGTGATCGCCGATGCGGGCTACACACCGATGATCTATTCCAGCGCTTCTTACCTGAAGGATTTTTTCGACTGGTCTGAGTTGGATGGATACAAGGTGTGGGCGGCATATTACGGAGAAAGCAAGCCGAAACTTCCGGTTCCGGTAGATATCTGGCAGTACACCAGTGAGGGAAGTCTCGATGGAGCCAATACGGATCAGGGGTTTTGCGACTTGAATTATTCATATATGGAAGCCACCAGTGTAACATTTACCCAAAGTACTCTTTCCATGAAAAAAGGGGCAACAACCGTTGCAAAAGTGAAACTGGGCCCGGGCGGATGTACCGATACGGTTACCTTCAAATCTTCAAATAAGAAAATTGTCACTGTAAATAAGAATACCGGAAAACTGCGTGCAAAAGCAAAAGGGAAGGCAGTGATCAAGGTCAAAACAGGAAGTGGAAAAACGGCAAAATTGAAAGTTACAGTGAAGTGATCAAGAATGGAACATCTTATAATCTAACCATTGGAATAGAAAAGTCATTTTAAAATGATTTATTTTTATAAAAAAGTCGTTTTAAAATGACTTTTTCTTGATTTTAAGTTATTCAGGTATTAGAATATGAATAGATCAAGTAAATCTGATTGTATTTGAGAAGGAGGAATGTCTGCACATGGAAAGAAATATCATGCAGGAACTGGTCAAGTGGAAGGACGGGAAGACAGATCGCATGCCGCTTGTACTTTATGGTGTGCGACAGGTGGGAAAAACATATATTTTGCGTGAATTCGGAGACAGATATTTTCAGAATACGATCTATATTAATTTTGAGCGAATGGATACCATAGCGGAGTATTTTCAAGGTGAATTGTCTCCGGACAGATTGCTCCGGTTGATTGAGGAATATTTTGATCAGAAAGTAATCCCGGATCGGACGCTTCTGATCTTTGATGAAATTCAGGCTTGCAAGAGAGCGCTGACTTCCTTGAAATATTTCTGCGAAGAGGCACCGGAATATCATATTGCGGCAGCTGGAAGTCTTTTGGGTGTGGCCATCAATCGTGAAAAATATTCTTTTCCTGTCGGTAAGGTCGTGATAAAAACGCTGTATCCGTTCGGTTTTGATGAGTTTTTGAATGCTGTGGGCAAAAGGCATCTGGTCAGCATCATCAGAGAGCATTACGAAAGTATGGAAGAGATGCCGCAGGCAACGCATCAGGAATTGCTGGAATGGTATCATCGCTATCTGTATATTGGCGGCATGCCGGCTGCCATTCATGAGTATTTGCAAAGGGACTCTATGGTAAATGTGCCTGAAGTGCAAAGTATGATCTTAAACGCATATACGGCGGATATGGCAAAATATGCGACTGACAGTGAGAGTACAAAGATCAGAAATGCCTACTTGTCTTTGCCGGCACAACTTGCAAAAGAAAACAAGAAATTTCAGTATAAATTGATCCGCAAAGGTGCGACAGCAGGATTGTTTGGAGATTCTATCGCATGGCTTGTCTTTTCCGGAGTGGTTTTAGAATGTGACCGGGTAAGCAGAGGAGAAGCACCGCTGATCGCCTTCCGTGATGTGTCCGCTTTTAAATTATATCTCTCAGATGTGGGCTTGCTGTCTGCATTTACAAAAATATCACTTGATAATATTTTGCGGAATACATTATCAGAACTCTATCGGGGAAGTCTGGCAGAAAACTACGTGGCACAGACCTTAAAATCCAAAGGATATGATTTATACTATTGGACGAGTGATTTTCCGGTATCAGAACTGGATTTTCTGATCCAAAAAGATGGAGAGATCTTACCAATCGAGGTAAAGTCCGGGGAACATGTCAAGGCAAAGAGTCTAAAACATTATAGTAATATGTATCATCCGAAAAAGATGATCCGATTGTCTGAAAAAAATTTCGGAACAGAGGAGAACATGTGTGCCGTTCCATTGTATGCAGCATTTTGTATCTGACGAGGGCAATCGAGAATAGGAAGGAGATGGGTGTTGTGGCTTATGAAAAACTCTTAAATGAAATATATGCAGCAGTGTCGCTGAAGTATTTGTGGAAAGAATACCGCCCATGCTTTATCAAGTGTGAATCACCGGACTGGATCAATGAAGCGATGGATTTCGGACTGGAAGTCAGTCAGGCACTGCTTCCGGATGACGGACAGGAGGAGAACTTTATTGAACAGTACCTCGGCTGCCTGAAAGAGGATCTTCCGCCGCAGGCCTTTGAGAAATATGGCGAGCGGCTGAATTTTTATAACGGAAGGTTTTGGGCGATCCTGCCGGACCGCTCCGTGCAGCAGGATTATCTATCTAAGGCGAAGTACCGGTTTGACAGAAAACTGGAAAAACTGAATACCAATTATGTACAGAAACGATACAACGGGTTGTATCTGTTTTTGCACCCGACGGATGAGAACGATATTGACGCGGGTGCATTGTTTGAGTATATGCGGTTTACACAGGAGCAAAAACCAAAGCGTTTTGACTGGGTATTTTTGAACTGCGTGAAGACGATCTATGTCTGTGATTATCAGAAACATACGATTGAGCCCATCGTGCTGCCGAAGAATGCAGAGAATTTTTTAAATACAGAAGCGGAGTATCTGCGTTACTGCCACGATTGGGAGGATGGTATGTCGCTGGATCTTATGATATGATGTAACCGGAATTACTATTTTGAAAAAAGGAGAAAGCAAAAGATGAGATCAAAAAGATATGCATTGGCGGAAAAAGAACGTTGTGTTGCATGTGGCGCGTGCATGAAGGAATGCCCCCGCGAGGCGATCCGGATCTACCGTGGCTGCTATGCACAGATTGATGAGGAGCAATGTGTCGGTTGTGGAAAATGTGCCGGGATCTGTCCTGCGTCATGTATTCAGTTATTGCAGAGGGAGGTAGAGGCATGAATAAGAAAAAACATTGGTATGATTATCTTTGGATATGGTCGATCGTGTATTTTAGCCTCGGTTTTTTCAATATTTTATTTGCATGGCTGGGCATGATCGATTTTATGGTGCCGTTGTTGTTTGCGGTGATCGGTGGCAACAAGGGATTTTGTAATCGGTATTGTGGAAGAGGTCAGTTGTTTGCTGTAATTGGCGGGTCTGCAAAGTGTTCGCGGGGCAAAGCCGCTCCAAGATGGCTGTCCTCGAAGTGGTTTCGCTATGCATTTTTAGTGTTTTTCCTGTGCATGTTTGGAAATATCATCTTTCAGACCTGGCTGGTGGCAAGTGGAGCCAACACACTTCGGGAAGCCATCAAACTGTTTTGGACGATCCGCATTCCGTGGGGATGGACCTATACAGCGGGCATGGTTCCGGATTGGATCGCACAGTTTAGTTTTGGATTTTACAGCCTGATGCTGACCTCTACGCTGATCGGGCTTATCGTAATGATCTTTTACAAACCCAGAACCTGGTGTTCTTTCTGCCCGATGGGCACTATGACTCAGGGCATTTGTAAGATCAGGAATAATCTGTCGAGGGGACGTTCCTAATGCCACGACCATCGCCCATTGCCACGAGAAGCGCCCTTTGTCATGAGGGGCGCCCTTCTTTTTTCGCTATTTTGTTTTTGTACATGTTCCGGTCTGCTTTGTCAAATAGGACGCGGAAAGAACAATGGGATAACTCCGTGGATAGTGCCCAGCCACAGGCATAATTCACCTCTACAAATCCGCCGCCGTGGTGCAGATCATTAAATTCTGTTACATCTGTTTTCAACCGAGTTAATATGTTTTCCACTTCTTCGCGGGTAGCATCGTAAATGACTGCCATAAACTCATCACCGCCATATCTGCCGACAAAGTCCTGATCGGGTACGGCGTTCCGCAGCAGTCTTGCAAAATTTGCGATCAATTGATCCCCCACGGAATGACCGAGGGTATCATTTGCAGTTTTCAAATTATTCAGATCAAATACGATACATGCGACCGGTCTTTGCATCAATTCTTTATCATAAAAGAATTCTTCACACTTTCCTTTGTTTGGAAGGCCGGTGTGCTGATCGGTAAATGCTTTCTGTTCCAGTTGGTGATTCCGTCGCCTCATGCTTACGGCTTCCAGGGAGCGCGCCAGCATGATAAGGATCAGGATAGAGCTATCCATAGCCGTAGCGATTTCCAGATAACGGATCACCGTTGCGATAGATTCTGAATATAACTCTGCGGCAGAGACTGTCGTATCAGCCATCTGAAAATATTCCTCACTGATCGCAACGATATCGGTTGTTTCGAATCCATATTCCCGGACACGATAGATCTCGGCTTTTAGTTTTTTCCAATACTCCATCTGTGCATCCAGATCACTCTGGTACGCATCATCATCCAGACTGACAAGGTTATATTTTCCCGACTCGTATTTTAACCCGTTTAAGATCTCATCCAGATAGACGATTAGGTCATCGTTTTCCTGTCCTGCGATTTCGAGCTTGACTTCACGCTGAGTGGCACCTCTGACGAGCCCTGCATAATTGATGACCCGGGCGGTCCCCTGGAGGTTGTTGATCTGAATGATCATACAGGCCACAAGAATTGTCATAATAATGATTAAAATGCTTTGAACAAATGTTATAAATGTTTGTAGTTTCTTTGTTTTCATAACCGTTCCTTTCACCTTTTTTCTCTGTCCATCATATTATATTTCTACTGAATTGTCGAGGGGACGTTTCTGATGCCACGACCATCGCCCATTGCCACGAGAAGCGCCCATTGCCATGACCATCGCCCATTGCCACAAAAAGCGCCCATTGTCATGAGTAGCGCTGGAAACGAATCTGTGTTACAATGTGCTGGTGATCATACAATTGGAAACGGAGATAACATCATATGGAAGATTTATTTCGATGCAGCAGATATAAGCCCCTGCTGGCTATTTTTTGTGCTTTTGGCTGGTCGTTGGCATATCCGCTCATTAAAATCGGGTATCAGGAATTTCAAATTTCTTCGGCAGATCTGGGAGGGAAGATCTTATTTGCCGGGATAAGGTTTCTTTTCGCCGGACTGTTGGTTTCGGGATTTTGCTGTCTGAGAAAACAGAAACTGGAATTAGATAATAAACGCGACATTGGTTGGCTGATCCTTCTTGCCATTGTAAATATCGCCCTGCATTACATGTTTGCATATATCGGGTTGGGCTATAACCAGAGTGCAAGATCCACCATATTGGATTCCATGGGGGGATTTTTTCTGATCATCCTCTCTACGATGATCTTTTCTGACGATCATATGTCCACTGCGAAATTGCTTGGATGCGTATTGGGGATTTTGGGGATCATTGCGATGAATATACAGCCCGGCGTTGATTTCTTTGAAAACATTACATTCAAAGGGGACGGAATGATTCTTTTAAATGCAGGCTGCGGCGCATTCGGCGGGGTCATCACCCGAGTCACTTCAAAGAAAATGAATATGATGAAGGCAACCGGGCAAAGTATGATGATTGGAGGCGCATTTCTTTTGACCATTGGGATGGTGATCGGTACCGAGCAGTCATGGCGTGTCACTCTAAAAGGCGTGCTTGTATTATTCGCCTTAATGATGATATCGGCCGTCTGTTATGCGATTTATAATGAACTGCTCGCCTATCATCCCATTAGTAAGGTAGCCATTTATAATGCGCTGATCCCTGTTTTGGGCGTCATATTTTCCGCATTACTGCTCAAAGAAGCACTGAAATGGCAGTATTTTATCGCGGTAATGATGGTAGCCTGTGGCATTTATCTTGTGAATAGCCGCAGGGATGTTTCCTAAAATGATCAGATCAGGAGCACTGTATGCAGACTGAATCATAAGAATGCAAAAAACAGACAGAGGAATAACGAACAAAGAGACAGGAGGAACGATACATGAACATAGGAATTTTGGGCGCAGGAAATATTGCAGGCAAGATGGCACGGACGCTAAACGGAATGAAAGACGCTACCGCATATGCGGTGGCAGCCAGAGATCCGGAGCGGGCTCGGAATTTTGCAAATGCATATCAAATAGAAAAGGCGTATGGCTCTTATGAGGAGATGCTTTTGGATGATCAGGTAGATCTGGTATATATTGCAACACCGCATTCGCATCATCTGGCACATGGGAAAATGTGTATTGACCATGGAAAGCCGGTACTTTGTGAGAAAGCGTTTACCGCCAACGCCACACAGGCCCGGGAACTGTTGGATTATGCAAATGAAAAAGGCGTTTTTATCACGGAGGCGATCTGGACGCGGTACATGCCTTCGCGGAAAATGATCGAAGAAGTGATCGAGAGTGGCGAATTGGGCGAGGTTCGGATGCTCAGCGCAAATTTGGGATATGGTATCTCACAGAAAGAACGCTTGGTAAAGCCGGAACTGGCAGGAGGGGCGCTTTTGGATGTTGGTATCTATCCGCTGAACTTTGCCAGTATGTTTTTGGGCAATGACATTGCAAGTCTCACGTCTGCCTGTGTAAAACATGAGACCGGTGTGGATGGACAGGCATCCATGATCCTGACATATCAGGATGGACGTATGGCAACCCTTCATACCGGCATGTATGCGGCCACAGAGCAGTATGGTATCATTTACGGAACGAAGGGTTATCTGATCGCATACAACATCAATAATATTACGAAAATCGAAGTGTTTACCTCTGACCGCGAACTCCTTCGCTCCATGGATGTGCCGCAGCAGATCACCGGTTACGAGTATGAAGTGGAAGCATGCATGAAAGCACTGCGAGAAGGAAAATTGGAATGTGAGGAAATGCCCCACAGTGAAACAATCTTACTTATGGAGCAGATGGACCAGCTGCGCCGGCAATGGGGGATCCGTTATCCCTTTGAATAAAAGTATGGAGCCATCGGCCGATTTGCTTTGTTTCTTCAATGATTCTTCAATCTTTTCTCGTACAATCATTGATATGGAGGTGTGCCAACATGAAAATATTGCTTGTTGAAGATGAAAAGAGAATGGCGCAGGCTTTGTGCCAGATCCTGCGTCTGGAGAATTATGAAGTGGATCACTGCGCCGATGGTATTTCCGCATTGGAGGCGATTGGTACAGACTTATATGATATCATTATTTTAGATGTGATGCTTCCGAAGATGAACGGGTTTGACATTGCAAAGAAGACCCGTCAGAAAGGCATTCGTACGCCGATACTGATGCTGACGGCAAAAAGCGAACTGGATGATAAAGTGATCGGGCTGGATAGCGGGGCGGATGATTATCTGACAAAACCGTTTATGACAAAGGAACTGCTTGCAAGGATCCGGGCTCTTGGCAGACGAAATATCCAATCGGTAGACGGAACACTGACCTTTGGGGATATTGCTCTTGACACAGGGAAGGTTACGCTGACCTGCACGGCTACGGAACAGAGTGTCCGATTGAGCGAAAAAGAGTATAAGATTCTTGAGTATCTGATCGCCAATCAGGGACAGATACTTACCCGTGAACAGCTGGCGGTAAAGATCTGGGGATTTGAGAGCGAAGCGGAATACAATAATGTGGAAGTATACATGTCTTTTACCCGCAAAAAACTGGCTTTTGTAGGAGCCAAAACCGCCATCAAAGCAGTTCGTGGCGTCGGATATGAATTGAGGTGTGACAATGTTTAAGAAAACGCGGATAAAAATCGTTGCTTCTATTATGACGATCCTTATTGTTGTCTTTGCAGCGATCCTGGCATTGATCTACGGCTCCAGTTATTATGAGACAATGAAGAGAAACAGGGAAATGCTGGAGACGCATGCGGAGTTCTTTTCATTAGAAATACTTTCGTCTGATTACAAGGAAAATGAGTTGGGACCAGACATCGGTAATCTGGTGAAAGGAGAACCGAAATACGACCTGCCAGGAAAAAAGGATTTTCGGAATAAGGCAGAGTATAAACTTTCAGCGTTTTATTCGGTGGTTGTTTCTGAAGATGGCAGTATGATGGTGACCGAAAACGGAAACGAGGTCTATACCAATGAAGAATTGCTGGAACTGGCCCGTGAGGTGGACGCGGAAACTGACCGCAGAGGTACAACAGGCAGCCTGATGTATTACAAAGCGGATAAAGGCAGTTACACACTGATCGTATTTTTGGATAACAGAATCACCAGAAACGGTATCTCTTCCTTGCTGAAATATACTGCCTTCGGAGGCCTCATTGCCATTATCATTTTCTTTTTCCTTTCCATCCGGCTTGCAAAAATGATCGTTCGCCCGCTGGAAGAAAATCACCGGAAGCAAAAACAATTTATTTCTGATGCCGGACATGAGTTAAAAACCCCAATCTCCGTGGTCAGCGCCAATGCGGATCTGTTGGCAAGAGAAATCGGGGAGAATCAGTGGCTCTCCAATATTCAATATGAAAACGAGCGGATGGGATCGCTGGTTACGCAATTGTTGGATCTTGCCCGTATGGAGCATGTCACGCCACAGATGGAAACGGTGAACTTCAGTCATCTGGTCAGCGGTGAGACATTGCCCTTCGAAAGTGTCATATATGAAAACGGGCTGATCTTTCACTGTGAAATTCAGGAAAAGACGATGGTGCATGGTAATTCCATGCAGTTAAAGCAGATCACGGCGATCCTTTTGGATAATGCAGTGAAGCATTCTGATCCGGGTGGAGAAATTCTGCTGACATTAAAAAAAGAACACGGGCATGCGGTTCTCTCTGTCATTAATGATGGGGATGAAATACCAGAGGAACAGCAGAAGCATCTGTTTGACCGTTTTTACAGAGTTGATGAAGCCCGAAACGGAGAAGACAAGCATTATGGTTTGGGTCTTGCCATTGCAAAGGCGATCGCTGTGGGTCACAACGGAAAAATCCGGGTGAAATGCCGGGACGGTAAGGTGGAATTTATCTTTCGCCTTCCGCTAGAAAAAATAAAATAGTAAAGGAACTTCAATTTTTCTTAAATCTTCCTCCTGTACGATGATCGCATCAAACGTACAGGAGGATTTTTTATGCACATACAAACAGTATTTAAACGCTACGAGATCAAATATCTGTTGACGCTCGAACAGAAACAGAAGATTCTGCAGGCCATGGAGCCGTATATGGCACTTGATGGATATGGCCGTACGACCATACGAAATATTTATTTTGATACAGACAATTATCGTCTGATCCGGCGATCCATCGATAAGCCGGTCTATAAAGAAAAACTGCGTGTCCGCAGTTACACACAGGCAGATGCCGGCAGCACCGTGTTTGTTGAACTGAAGAAAAAGTATCAGTCCGTTGTATATAAGAGACGGATTGCATTACCGGAACTTGAGGCAATGCGATGGCTGACAGGAGCGCATGCCTGCCCGAAGGATAGCCAGATTTCCAGAGAAGTGGATTATTTTCTGGCGTATTACCGGACGCTTCGTCCGGCAGTATTCCTGTCTTACGAACGGGAGGCATATTACGAGAAAAATGGTGGAGATTTCCGGGTGACCTTTGATGATACGATCCTGTGCCGGCAGGAGGATCTTTCCTTGGAGTCAGAAGTGTATGGCCCACCGTTGCTGCCGGATCAAACGGTGTTGATGGAGATCAAATGCTCCGGCGGTATGCCCCTATGGATGAGCCGTATTCTTTCGGAAGAACAGATCTATCGGACATCCTTTTCCAAATACGGAACGGCATACAGACAGATGATCTATCCACAGATCCAACAGATACATACAAACAATTTTAAGGAGGTAGCTTGAAAGATGGAACATTTATTTAGAGGGTTATTTGATACAGAACTTACAACAGTCATTTCGGCAACTGATTTTATACTCTGCATGGGAAGTGCTATTGGGCTGGGTTTGCTTTTGGCCATCTGTTATATGTATCGCACCCGTTATACAAAAAGTTATGTAATCACACTTGCGTTACTCCCGGCTGTGGTCTGTGTGGTGATCATGCTGGTCAATGGGAATGTGGGCACTGGTGTTGCGGTAGCCGGAGCCTTCAGTCTGGTACGTTTTCGTTCGGCTCCGGGAACTGCAAGAGAGATCTGCGCATTGTTTCTGGCTATGGGGGCAGGATTGACCTGCGGAATGGGTTATCTTGGCTTTGCAGTGTTGTTTACGCTCATCATGTGCATCATGTTTCTTCTTTATAACAGTCTGGATTTTGGTATCGGAAAAAACGAAGAGACCTATAAAACTTTGAATGTAACAATACCGGAAGATCTCGACTACACCGGTGTGTTTGACGATATTTTTGCAGAATATACCACGGAGCATCACTTGTCCCGTGTAAAAACCACCAATATGGGCAGTATGTTCCGGCTCACCTATCAGGTGACACTGAAAAATGCTGCCAGAGAGAAGGAAATGATCGATCAGATCAGATGCAGAAACGGAAATCTGGAAATTACTGTTTCCGGGCAGGAAACGCCTGTTACAGAACTTTGATACAAAAAAAGGAGGAAGAACGGATGAAGAAAAACCTATCGATCATATTATGTGTGACGCTGATGTTATCCATGTTTGCCGGTTGTGGCAGCAGTTTCTATGGGGATGCAGCCGAAAATGGTGGAACCGCGTCAGAAGAAACCGGAGCGACCGAAGAGGAAACGATGACAGAAGATGCTACAGCGTCAGGAGACGGTACAAAAGAGGAAGATACAACGGAATCAGCAGGGGCATCTGTATCGGAAGTTGTGAAAGCAGATTTTTCAAAAGACGATGCAGACATGTTTACGGACCGTGATCTTGAAAGCAGTTACAATGAAAGTGAAAGTATACGGATCCGGTTAAACGGCACTTCTGCCACAGCAAGTGCAGACAGCGTAAAGATATCAGGAACAACAATTACGATCACAGAAGAGGCCACGTATGTGATCACCGGTACACTGGATGACGGGGGGATCCTTGTGGAGACCGATGATACGGCAAAACTTCAGATCGTCCTTGACGGCGTAACGATCAACAGTGAAAATACCGCACCACTTTATGTGCGTTCTGCGGATAAGGTGTTTGTAACACTTGCGGATGGAACAGAGAATATCCTTTCCAACGGAGGCGTATTTGAAGCCATTGATGAAAACAATATTGATGGCGTCGTATATTCCAAACAGGATCTGACATTCAATGGAAGCGGGACACTGACCGTGACTTCACCTGTGGGACACGGTATCGTATGCAAGGATGATCTTGTATTTACAGGCGGCACTTATACGGTGACTTCTGCTTCCCATGGTCTGGAAGCCAATGACAGCGTTCGGATCGCGAATGCTTCCATTACGATTGATGCCGGAAAGGATGGCATCCATGCAGAGAATGCAGAGGATGCGTCCCTTGGTTTTGTATATATTTCAAGCGGAACGATGGATATAGAAGCGGAAGGAGATGGTATTTCCGCAGGCGCATATGTGCAGATGCAGGACGGAACCATAAAACTTCTGACAGGTGGTGGTTATGAAAACGGAACCTCAAAAAGTTCGGCTTCTTACGGCGGATTTAAGGGCAGTGGAAAACAGAGACGGCCATCGGACAGAACCATGCCTGAAAAAAACAAGACCGGAACTATGACGCTCAAAGCAGGCAACAGCGACATGACTTCCAAAGAAGAAGCAACCGATTCAGAGGCTTCGGATGGGGAAAGCACCAGCATGAAAGGTCTCAAAGCGGTCAGTGGTATTCTGATCTCAAATGGCAGCATAACGATTGACTCTGCAGATGATGCCATTCATTCAGACACATCTGTCACCATTCACGGAGGTACCTTTGAGATGGCATCCGGTGATGATGCAGTTCACGCAGAAGATACGCTGACAATTACTGGCTGCAATATGAATATATCCAAGTCCTATGAAGGTCTTGAGGCACAGAAACTCTATGTGAAGGGCGGAACGATCGTCTTGCATGCTACGGATGATGGGCTGAATGCTTCCGGAGGTACGGATTCCAGCGGTATAACAGGAGGAAGAGATGGTATGTTTGGCGGTGGAAAGCGGTCTTCCGGAAATGGCGTGATCGAGATATCCGGTGGCGATCTGACCATCTATGCTTCCGGCGATGGGCTGGATTCCAATGGAACACTGACGATATCTGACGGGTCGATCTATGTAGCAAATCCGACCGCCGGAGACACTTCCATCATTGATGCGGATGTCAGTCCTGTGATCACCGGCGGAACATTTATCAGCACAGGAGCAACTACAATGATGGCACAGACGTTTGCCTCTTCCTCTTCTCAGGGTGTCATTACCTGCACAACCGGAACACAGTCGGAAGGGTCTGCGGTAACGGTGAAAGACAGCAATGGAAATTCTGTCATTTCTTACGATGTGGAATATAGCTGCGAAATGGTGATCATCAGCTGCCCGGACATTGTAAAAGGTGACACCTATACGCTTACGGTAGGAGGCACATCCGGCAGTGTTCAGGCGGATTAAAAAAGAGGGCGTATCGACAGATACGTCCTTTTCCTGCGGAAACTTATGGAACGGAGGGACATGAAATTCAGATTCGAACGATCGCGAATGATTTTTGGGCCGCGTTGGAACACCGGTTAAAATATAAAAAAGATGTGAATTCATAAATAGAAAAACTGCAAAAAATTTTGGGTTTCAATGGATGCATTAAAAATGATACATTGTTCGCGATAAGCGTTGCTTTTATTCGGAATAATAGATATAATAAGTGTATTCATTATTCGGAGGTGCGCTATGGAGAACAATAGTTATATGACAACGAAGGAAGCATCCTGGAAATGGGGAATTTCTGAGCGTAGGATCAATGTACTCTGTAAGGAAGATCGGATATATGGTGCGTTTAAAGAGGATGGTCGGTGGGTGATCCCAGTTGATGCTGTGAAGCCCGCAGATAAGCGCTTCAAAGGTGACGATCATAGACTGCATTCTGAAAAAATGGGATTCCATCAGAGTATCAGGAAATTACCGCTTCCGATAGGTATTTCAGATTATCGGAAAGCGTGCGCTGAATACTATTACGTCGACAAAACGTTATTGATCCGGGATTTTATTGATGAGCGTCCGCAGGTCTCCTTGTTTACACGTCCGCGCCGTTTCGGCAAGACGTTGAATATGGACATGCTGCGTGTCTTTTTTGAAAAAAATGAAGAAGATACTTCCGTATATTTTCGGGATAAAAAAATATGGGCATGCGGCAAAGAATATCAGGACTACCAGGGGAAATATCCGGTTATTTCAGTGACCTTCAAGGATGTAAAATGTGAAACATGGGAAGCTGCATATGATCTGATCTATAAGATTTTGCAGAATGAGATCGAACGTCATAGGGAACTGCTGAATAGCGAGAAGATCAGTTCTTATGAAAAAAAATACCTAATAAGTCTGCTAAACGGTGAAGCTAATGAAAATGATGTAGCGCTCACATTTTTGAATTTATCGAGAATGCTTCATACACACTATGGTGTGGCTCCTAT
>CAMBUC010000015.1 GCA_945871045.1 uncultured bacterium | reverse complement strand
ATATCAATGAGCGTAAACTTGTAAATCTTGCAAAGGCTGGCAAGGAAGCCGGCGTGGAACTGTTTGTTGTAGATGATGGGTGGTTTGGAAGTCGAAACGACGATACGCAGTCATTAGGTGACTGGACAGAAAATGAGAAAAAACTGCCCGGTGGACTGAAGCGACTGGGTGAAAAGATCCGGGCACTTGGTATGGATTTTGGTATCTGGGTGGAGCCGGAAATGGTCAATGTAAAGAGTCGTCTTTATGAAGCACATCCGGATTATGCGATCCAGATCCCGGGAAAGGACCATTCAGAAGGACGTAATCAGAGAATTTTAGATCTGACCAGAGCGGATGTCCAGGACTTTGTGATCGAGGAGATGAGCCGTGTGTTTGCATCGGCAGAGATCTCCTATGTGAAGTGGGATATGAATCGTATTTTTACGGATTACTATTCTTCCATGCTGCCCGCCGAACGGCAGCAGGAGGTATCGCACCGCTATGTGATGGGACTTTACCGCTGTATGAAGGTGCTGACAGAGCGGTTTCCGCATATTTTATTTGAGGGCTGTGCCTCCGGCGGAAACCGGTTTGACCTTGGGATTCTCTGCTATTTTCCGCAGATATGGGCCAGTGATAATACGGATGCCTATTGCCGGACGCAGATCCAGCTAGGCTACAGTTATGGCTATCCAATGTCAGTCGTCAGTGCGCATATATCCGGCGTACCGAATCATCAGACGCTGCGACGGACGCCGCTTGAAACACGCTTTCATGTGGCTGCCTTTGGAATCTGCGGCTATGAGTGCAATTTTTCTGATATGAAAAAAGAAGATCTGGAAGCCGTGAAGGATCAGATCTCCTTGTACAAGCAGTGGCGGGATGTGCTGCAGTGGGGAGATTTTTATCGCATCCGTTGGGATGATCAGATCCAATGGATGACCGTTTCCGGGGATCAAAGAAAGGCAGTGGGATTCTTTATGCAGACATTGGCGCGTCCCAATGCTTCACGGGCGGTATTTCGTGCCAAAGGTCTGAATTCGGACCGCACCTATCATTTTTACGGAAGAGAGCGTCAGTATGATATCCGGGATTTCGGCGACCTGATCAACACCATCGCGCCGGTGCACATCCGCCAGGACTCTCTGCTGCATCGGGCGGCAGCAAAATTTGTAAAACTGCCCGGCGAGACCGAGGACCATGTGCTGGGTGGAGATGTGCTGATGTACGCCGGTGTACAGCTTGCGCCGGCATTTTGCGGAACCGGATACCGGGAAGGCATGCGTGTGGCAAAGGATTTTGACTCCGGTATGTACTTCATGGAAGGGTGATAGGAAAAGATGGATAGAATTGAAACAGGCTATCCGATTAAAAAGACCGGATAGCCTGCTTACCTGAAAGGTTACTTCTTTTCGTATAAAAATCTTTCCGGAAGTTCCACCTGGAAGGCTTTTGCCAGTTCACGGAACTGATCCGGCTGAATGGTCTGGCGTTTTTGCGGAGCCATAGACAGTACTTTCACAAGAATCTCAGCGGATTTCTCGATGGTATGCATGAGACCGAAGGTATTGTGGGCGCCTTCACCGGCACAGAAAATACCATGATGTGCCCAGATGGCTGCGTCGTATTTTTCCATCAGTTTACTGGTGGCCTCTGCGATCTCACGTCCGCCCGGAACCATCCATCCGACAACACCGATGCCATCGGGGAATACTACGGGGCATTCGGTAGCCATTTCCCATAACTCACGGGTGAACACCTCGTCCTCAAGAGGGAGTACAAAGGTCAAAGCGATAATGTTTGCGGGATGTGCGTGATAGATCACGCGATAGGTTCCGTTTGTGACCCGTTTTTTTACTGCGTGGTTCATTAAGTGGCTGGGAAGTTCGCTGGTAGGTTTTCCGCCTTCCACAAGTCCCCATTTCAACTGGTAGTTTTCTCCTTTTTCATCCAACTCGATGATCGCCAGTGTTGCTTCCGGATCATCTTTGATGTCGCGGAAAAACTTGCCGCTTCCGGTAACAAGAAAATATTCTCCTGCCAGTTCCGGCACGCTTGCTCCGATGGGTGTCCAAGGACCGTCGTGCTTCAGACGATTTTTGATCATCTCAACTTCTTCCGGTTTGATGCGGTAGGAAAGATTTCCGCCGTTTCGTTCATGCCAGCCCATGCGGAAACCGTCATCTGCCATACGGATAAAGCCCTGTACAAAAGTCATATCAAGTATTTTCATTGGAAATGTCCTCCTTTTCCTGTGGTTTTTGGGAGCCGGTCGCCATGATCAGATCTGCCGGCCGGCACCTGATAGTTACCTTAATTATAGAACAAATCAAAGACAAAGAAAAGGAAAAATCTTTGTAGCAGATAGGAAAAAGTTGAGATGATATCAAAATTGTTGACAGATAAAATTCACGGGTTTAATATAAGGATTTGAAATGGCTGTCCGCGACAGACAGCGAAAAAGTTAGTTTTCGGAGGAAGAGACAGATGAAGATAGGAATTTTGGGTTATGGGAACCTTGGAAAAGGTGTAGAGAGTGCGATCCGCCAGAATGATGACATGGAACTGGTCTGCATTTTTACAAGAAGAGATCCTGCCAGCGTGCATCCGGTAACCGAGGGTGTTTCCGTATACCCGGTGGATGAGATCGAGAAGATGAAGGATCAGATCGATGTGTTAGTGCTTTGCGGAGGTTCTGCAACGGATCTGCCGAAACAGACACCGGAATATGTAAAATATTTCAATGTCATTGACAGTTTTGACACTCACGCTCGCATTCCGGAGCATTTTGCAAATGTTGATAAAGTGGCAAAAGAAAACGGCCATGTAGCGATGATTTCCTGCGGATGGGATCCGGGTATGTTCTCGATCATGAGATTATATGGATCAGCAGTGCTTCCCGAAGGTCAGGATTATACCTTCTGGGGCAAGGGTGTCAGTCAGGGCCATTCGGATGCAATCCGCAGAGTGAAAGGTGTAAAGAACGGAAAACAATACACGATTCCCATCGACGAAGCGCTGGATGCAGTGAGAAACGGAGAAAATCCGGAACTTACCACCCGTCAAAAACATGTAAGAGAGTGTTTTGTTGTGGCTGAGGAAGGTGCGGATTTGGCACAGATCGAGAATGACATTAAAACCATGCCCAACTACTTCGCTGATTATGATACAACCGTACATTTCATCTCTGAAGAAGAGTTTCTGGCAAACCATGCCGGAATTCCTCACGGCGGCTTCGTGTTCCGTACCGGTGTGACCGGCTTTGATAAGGAGCATAAGCATGTCATCGAGTACAGTTTGAAACTGGATTCCAATCCGGAGTTCACTGCTTCTGTGATCCTGGCATTTGCAAGGGCGATCAACCGTCTTTCAGAGGAAGGTGTGAGCGGATGTAAGACCGTATTTGATATTGCACCGGCCTACTTAAGCCCTTTATCAGGAGAAGAGCTGCGCGCACACATGCTGTAAAAACAAACACAAGAAGGCTGCTTTTGCAGCCTTTTAGTATTATAAAAGGAAGTATGGAAAGATGAGGAGAGAAAAGCAAAAAGGGATCTTGTATATTTTGCTTGCCGCATTGTTTTTTTCACTGATGACAGCCTTTGTGAGATTGTCCGGCGATCTGCCTACGATGCAAAAGACGCTGTTTCGCAATCTTGTGGCAGCCATTGCGGCATGGATCATGTTGTTGACAAGTAAAGAGAAGATCGGTATAAAAAAGGAGCATTGGCCGGATCTGATCTTGCGATCCTCCTTTGGAACGGTGGGAATGATCTGCAATTTTTATGCCATCGACCGGCTAAACATTTCCGATGCAAATATGCTAAACAAATTGTCACCGTTTTTTGCCATCATGATGAGTTATTTCATCTTAAAGGAGAAGGCAAGCAAAAAAGAATGGTGCATTGTGGCAGTGGCATTTTTCGGTGCCATGTTTGTGGTAAAACCCGGATTTCAAATGGAAACAGTACCGGCGTTCATTGGTTTGCTGGGTGGATTTGGGGCCGGAGTGGCTTACACCTTTGTCAGAAAACTTGGAAAAAACGGTGTCAGAGGCCCTGTGATCGTGATGTTTTTTTCTACGTTTTCGACCATCGTTTGCCTGCCGTTTTTTCTGGCAAGTTATGAACCGATGTCCCTTAAACAACTGCTGCTGCTTCTTGGCGCAGGTCTTGCAGCCACCGGAGGCCAGTTATCCATTACCGCAGCCTATACCCATGCGCCTGCCAGGGAAATCTCGGTATACGATTATACCCAGGTGATTTTTGCCGCACTTTGGGGATTTCTGTTTTTCGGTCAGATCCCGGATCTGTGGAGTGTCATCGGATATGTGATCATCATCGGAGCAGCGATCTACCGCCAATGCAGGGCGTAAAAACAATTGCCGTTGAAAAAACGCAGACTCTGTATTAGAATACTAATGAGTAAGTTTCAAACGGATTTTTTGAAACAAAGGTAACTATTCAGAACAGATCGGAGCGGAACCGCGTAGACTCTACGTTTCACTTCGGTCGGTGCTAAGCAGACATCCACTGGATGTCTAGCACCGTGAAAACCTGATTCAGGAGTGAAAAAATCCCATCGTCGAAGACGATTTTCATGGATTTTTTCATCGTGACTGTGAAGGTACTGAACAGTTACAAACAAAGAAATATCGTACGGTCGTACAGAAGAAGAAAGGAAAAACTGACATGAAAAAATTTTTACAGGAATTTCGGGATTTTGCATTACGTGGAAATGTCATGGACATGGCAGTCGGTGTGCTCATCGGAGGAGCCTTCTCCGGTATCGTAACCTCACTGACGGATAACTTTATCAACCCTATCTTATCGATGATCACGCAGGGAGCGCGCTATACGCTTACCGATGTAGGTGGTTTTGCATCAAATTTCCTTTCCGCCGTTGTCAATTTTATCATTATGGCGTTTATTTTGTTCTGCCTGATGCGCATGGTAAATAAAGCCGTGAGCCTTGGAAAGAAAAAAGAGGAGCCAAAGGCACCTACCACGAAAGAGTGTCCCTACTGCATGAGCCAGATTCCCATCAAGGCAACGAAGTGTGCGCACTGTACTTCTGAGGTAGAGTAGACTTTTTAATCAAAAACATGACCTGTTCGTGCTGCATCTTACATGCGAAAGCACAAACAGGTCATGTTTTTTTAAAATCCTACGAACCATTTATTATCACTGCATCTTATATACGAAAGCGTGAAACTCCCACTGTTTTGTGAGCAAGAGTTTGAGAAACTTAGTCGGAACGTAGAAAGGGCATACGCAGTCATATATATCATCCAGGTACTTTGGAGCGGCTGGTACTTAGCGACCGTAGTTTGGTCGCTTATGTACCACTGCCAGCGACAAGTAGCGAGAGCGTGCCTGGGGATATATATGCTCGTATGCCCCATATTCATGATACGCAGTGGTTTGAATTATCTCGCCCGCCCGGTGATGATCCACGGTGCCGGCTGCTGTTTGAAGGAATGGTTGCTGCTCAATGTGGAGACGGAAACCTGAATGGTCTCTACATCGTTGATACCGAATTTTTCCAACATCGCAGGCAATTCCGCTGCCACTTGAAAATCAAGGGTGTAGATCACGACGTTGATGTTCGGATTCAATTCTGTCAGGCAAGCCAGTTCCTGCTCGGTGCTGGCAGAGGCCACTAAGAACACGAGGGATGGCGTGGGGCATGCAGACATGCTGCGGGTATCCACATGCTCGATGATATTGACGTTGTGCAGACCGAAGTGGCTGACATTATCCTCCATCGTAGCACGGTCAGCTTTGTTGTATTCCACCGCAGTGACAGAACCTTCCACTGCGATGAGGGCTGCTTCGATGGCGATACTTTCACCGCTGATGACGCAGATATCATCCGTAGGTGCCACATTCATCTTGCTTAAGATGATGGCACGGATCTCACTGCCTACATAGTGGATGGAACCCCTCTGAAACAGTTCATTGGCAAGGCCGATCTTGGCAGTATTTCTTGCTTTGGGATTGATGATCAGCATAGCAGCGGAAGCATTGATGCCGCGGTTGATCATTTCTTTTACATAGTTATGTAAGATGGGGCCTTCGGGATTGGAACCTTCGTTGTACCAGACCTCGCATTCGCCAAGCCCTGCGTCCCACAGGCGGTAAAAAATGTCATCAACCCCGGCGTTGGTGAAGACCATGGTTGTCTTATGGGCTTCTACGGTAGGAATGACATTCTTATTTTTCTTTGTGATATCGATCATCTTCACGTGCTCAAGATCTACGGTCGTATTCTGCGAGTAGTATTGCAGCCAGCTAATGATCACATCATTGGTAAAAATCTGTTTATCCATTCTGATTTCCTCCGAGAATAAATGATTACCGGCACAAAATCTCCGGTTATTGATTACTTTTATTTTACCCGACCAAGGTATGACTCGCAAGAAAAACAAGAAAAACTTAAAAAATTTTGCAGAGTTGGCAAAGATGTGATAATATTGGTAGGAAAATTTGCTTTTTGGCGGTTTGTCTTTTTCGTGACCGTGGATGAGACAGTGCTCAAACAGACCGGATGCACAGCCGCACGGAAGGAGAAACTACAAATGAATCGAATCATACTCGGCAATCTGATCTCATTTCTGGCATCCATCGCGCTTACAGCAGGCTGTCTGATGAAAGATCCCAAAAAGGTATATGTCATGCAGGTGACGGAGAACCTAATCCTTGTAGTGTCGTCTGCATGCTTTGGTTCCTGGAGCGGTATTTCCACACTGCTTGTTTCCACTGTGCGAAATATTCTGCTGGTGAAGGGGACCTTTGATAAGCGGATGATGTATCTGTTCATGGTACTTGTGACAGGTTGTGGACTGGCAGTCAACAACAAAGAACTGATCGGATTGCTCCCGGTGCTTGCGACGGTGATCCTTACGGTCTGCAATTACTATGCAAAGGAAATTCTGGCGATTAAGTGGAGTTTGTTTGTGAACATCATGCTGTGGGCAGTGTATTTTTTTGCGATCTTGGATGTCATCTCAGGAATTACGCAGATCGTCATCGCAGCAGTGACACTGGCTTCCATCGTTCAGTTACATATAGAAAAAAAGCAAAGCAGGCGTAAAGAAACCGGTCTGCGCATCACGCAGACCGCAGGTGACAATATAGAACATAAATAATAAAGAAGAGAGAGGACGAAAGAAATGATTCAATTGATTGCATCAGATTTAGATGGAACCCTTGTTCCGGAAGGAACCGCTGATATTCATCCGGATATTTATGAAGTGATCCGGAAATTACAATCCTTCGGCGTGAATTTTGTGGCGGCAAGCGGAAGAAATTATGAGAGTGTCATGGGTGTTTTTGGCTGTATGGAAAAGGAGATCACGGTCATTTCCGACAACGGCGGCTATGTGGCAAAAGGTGGAAAGGAGTTGTATTGCAACGGATTTCCCAAAGACTTACTGAAAGAAGTGGTGGAACTGGCCCGCAATGTGCCGGATGCCTGGGTGATGGCATCAGCAGCCCGCAATACTTATACGGACCAAAATGATCCGAAATATGTGACATGGGTGCGTGAGGGATATAAGATGGATATCCGTATCGTGGAAAGCCTGTTGGATGTGGAGGAACCACTGATCAAAGTGGCACTTTACACTTACGCAAAAGATGCGGTAGAAGTCGCAGAGCCTTTGAGAGAAAAATTGGGCGATCGGGTCAGCATTGCCATTGCAGGAGATCGCTGGGTAGATATCATGATGCCCGGGATCAGTAAGGGAAATGCACTGGCGCACATCCAAAAGACGCTGGGCGTTACGCGTCAGGAGACGGCTGCTTTTGGGGATAACGGAAACGATATTCCTATGCTTCAGCAGGCAGAGGAAAGTTTTGCTGTGGAAAATGCAAGGGAAGAGGTCAAGGAGATCGCGAAATATGTGATCGGTGATGTGACAGAAGGGTCTGTGATCGGAGAACTTCGGCGTATTTTGCAGCAAGTCCAGGAAGAAAATTCATTAAATTAAGTAATTTTACGATAAAAGCAACAATGGGAAGTAGCATTTTGTCTTTTTTTGATATATAATAGAAAAGGTTTTGTGACGGTAGCGAAATAAAGTGTCACAGAGACTACATCTATAAAAAAGGAGAAATTTGTATGAAAGAGAACAAACGAAAAATCATCGGCTTTCTTTCTGTATTTGCGCTTCTTTGTGTGATCGCACCGACGATCGTAAGGGCGGCAGAAGAAGGCGAGGCTCTTCCGGCAGTGTATGCGACGATGTGGGCATTGTTACCTCCCATCGTGGCGATCGCATTGGCGCTCATCACAAAAGAGGTATACAGTTCCCTGTTTGTAGGAATTGTTGTTGGCGCACTGTTGTATTCAAACTTTAATTTTGAGGGAGCGGTGTTACATACCTTCAACGGTGGTCTGATCAACGTACTTACGGATTCTTATAATATGGGTATCCTCATCTTCCTTGTATTACTGGGAACGATGGTAGCTCTCATGAATAACGCCGGTGGTTCGGCAGCCTTCGGACGTTGGGCAGGAGAACATATCAAGAGCCGTGTAGGAGCACAGTTGGCAACGATCCTTCTTGGCGTGCTGATCTTTATCGATGACTATTTTAATTGTCTGACCGTTGGAAGCGTGATGCGTCCGGTGGCAGATAAGCATAATGTATCACGTGCGAAACTGGCATATCTGATCGATGCGACAGCAGCACCGATCTGTATCATCGCACCGATCTCTTCCTGGGCAGCAGCCGTTAGCGGTTTCGTTGAGGGAGAAGATGGTCTTGCATTATTTGTCAGTGCGATCCCCTACAACTTTTATGCGATCTTAACGATCGTTATGATGGTTGGTATGGTATTGTTAAAAACAGAATTTGGTTCCATGGCCACCCATGAGGCAAATGCAAAGAAGGGTGATCTGTACACCACACCGGATCGCCCCTATGCCAATATTCAGTCTGAAGAGAAGGCAGACTCAAAGGGTACAGTAGTGGATCTTGTGATCCCCATCATCTGTCTGGTGATCTGCTGTGTGATCGGAATGATCTACACCGGTGGTTTCTTCTCCGGAGAAGGCTTTGTTTCTGCATTCTCTAACAGTGATGCGTCTGTGGGACTTGCACTTGGAAGTTTCTTTGGTTTACTTATCACGGTTGTATTATATCTGATCCGCAGAGTGTTAAAGTTCAAGGAATGTATGGATTGTCTGGCTGAGGGATTTAAGGCAATGGTTCCTGCGATCCTGATCCTGACCTTTGCATGGACCTTGAAGGCGATGACCGATTCCCTTGGTGCAAAAGAGTTTGTTGCCACATTAGTGCAGAACAGCGCAGGAAGTTTTATGAACTTCCTTCCGGCAGTGATCTTTTTGATCGGATGTTTTCTGGCATTTGCCACCGGAACCAGTTGGGGAACATTCGGTATCCTGATCCCCATCGTTGTGGCAGTGTTCCAGAACACAAATTATACACTGATGATCATTTCGATCTCTGCTTGTATGGCAGGAGCAGTTTGCGGAGACCATTGCTCACCCATCTCTGATACGACGATCATGGCATCCGCCGGGGCGCAGTGCAATCATGTGAACCATGTATCCACCCAGCTTCCGTATGCCATCGTTGCAGCGGCCGTATCCTTTGTTTCTTACATCATTGCAGGTTTTGTTCAGAATGCATGGATCTGTCTGCCGATCTCGATCATTTTGATGTTAGCGGTATTGTTCGTACTGAAGAATGTACAGCCTCAGACAGAATAAGAATTGATTGAAATGGAAACAAATAGAAATGCCTTTTCCACAGGATTGTGTGGAAAAGGCATTTTTGCTTCAAACGTATCATTAAATGATCACAACGTTTGCACAGGCCAGATCTTCGGCCAGATCATATACCTTACCGGAAGTCAGACCTACAACCTTGGGTCTCAAAAGATGGGATGGATTGTTTTTTACGACTTTTGCTTTTTCGCCGTTGCTAAGTTCCACGATAGAGTCCACGGGGTAAAGGATCATGCTCTGCAAAAAATTCTCCATGGCATGCAGATCCAATTCCTGCGTCATGGCCATGACCATTTCGATGGCTTCTCTTTGGGAGAAAGCCGCTTTGTAAGGACGTTCCGTGACAAGGGCGTCATAGATATCCGCAATCGCCAGTACCTTTGCATAAGGAGAGATCTTCGATCCATCGATAGCTAATGGATAGCCGCTGCCGTCGATCTTCTCATGGTGCTGAAGAATTCCCAGTTTTACTGCTTCCGACAGATTCGGGTCATCCTGAACGATGCGGTAACTGTATACGGAATGCTGACGCATGATCTCAAACTCATCATCATCCAGTTTTGCCGGCTTGTTTAAGATCTCCAAAGGAATTTTTGTTTTGCCGATATCATGCAAAAGCCCGGCCATTCCGATCTCGCGAATTTCTTTTTCGTTCATTCCCATTCTTTTTGCAACGACCATCGAAAGGGTAGCCACATCTACACTGTGCTTGAAGGTGTACTCGTCGCTGGTCTTTAAGGCGCTGATATCGATCGCCAGTGCATTGTTTGACTCAATGGCTTCCATCAGACTGTCTGTAATACTGGCGGTCGTCTCCACCAGTGCGGGGTCATCGGGATTTTGGTACATATATTGGATTCCTTCTGCCACTCGCTCACGGACACTCTCCGACAGACAAACCTTTGCACAGTCATCGGTGCGCAGTTGTTCGATATGTTTCTGGGCAGCAGGTGAAACAGACTCACTTTCGTTGTCATCTGTTTCTTCTTGTATATAGATATTCATGATACCGATCCTGCGCATGGCTTCAATAATGTACTCATTCAACACCGCTCCGCGTGCGATCAGAACGTGCCCCAACCGGTCAGTCACCGGATGATCCACACGCATGCCCGGTTTTAATTGCGGGGTATGCATTAACTTTCTGCGAATCACAGTAACATCCTCCTCCTACATGATATAAGCATGTAAATTATACCATAACATGCTGATTTGGACAATATGATACATTTTTTATTTCTTTTAGAAATCTTTTAGAAATTGAACACATAGAAAACACAATTTACGGTTATATTATAACCATCAGCAGCGATGCTGATGAAACAATTCCCTATATAGATGTAATATTTTCATAACTAAACTCCTCGAAAAAACGATCGCATACGCGGTCGTTTTTTCATTGGCGAGAAAGTGATTGTTTGGCGGTCGTTTGTCGATGAAAAAATTAGTTGACACGTTCATTTACTCGTGTTACTATCATAACCGAACAGAAACGAATAAATTCTTCGGGGCAGGGTGAGATTCCCTACCGGCGGTATAGTCCGCGAGCCTTCGTCAGAGTTTTGGCAGAAGGCATGAATCGGTGACCAGATCAATGGAATTCCGATACCGACAGTTACGGTCTGGATGAGAGAAGATGATTCATCAAACATACGTGGAAAGTTTTTTATACGCGTATCGTCATATGAATGATATAGATCTCAGACCCCCGTGGGTTTGAGATTTTTTATTTCATGTACAATTCCTCTCTTTTATGTACAATTTCTCTCTGTGAAATAAAAATACCATTCATATTTTTTCTTTCGAGAATTTAGGACTTCTGCTCAAAAATACGAAACAAAATGAAGGAGGTTCTGAAAATGAACGAAAAGAAAAAAATCTGGACAACGCAAACATTGATCACAACAGCAATGCTTGCTGCGCTGGCAGGCGTACTCATGTCACTGGAGATCCCGGTTCCGATGATGCCGCCCTTTTATAAGGTGGACTTCTCGGATGTGCCTTCCCTGATCGCGCTTTTTATGATGGGACCGGTGCAGGCGGTATGTGTAGAAGTTATAAAAATACTTATCAAATTAGTAACCATCGGAACCAGTTCTGCTTTTGTAGGTGATCTTGCCAATCTGATCGCCATCGTTATGTACATTTTCCCGTTATGGTTCATTTACAAAAAGATGGGTAAGACAAAAAAAGCGGGAATCGTTTCTTTGTGCGTGAGCGTTCCGCTCCGTGTTGCGTTTGCATGTTTCTGTAATGCGTGTATCACGCTTCCTCTTTATGCAAAAGCAATGGAGATGCCTCTTGACGGCGTGATCCAGATCGTAGCGGCTGTAAATCCTGCGATTCAGGATCTGACCAGTTTTATCATTCTGGCAACGATCCCCTTCAATTTCCTGAAGATCGGCATCAACTATTTTGTAGGATTCCTTTTATTTGAGCGCTTGAGAAAACTGAACTTTGTAAAACAGGGTATTATGTTATGATCAGAAACTATAGAGATTTAACCAGGCTTGAAATGGAAGCCGTTGATAGAAAAGAAACGATTGTTCTGATTCCGCTTGGAGCATTGGAGCAGCACGGAAATCAGGCGCCCCTTGGAACAGATGACATTATCGCAGAGGCGATGTGTGAATATCTGACAGAGGCGCTTGCGGAGGCCGGGGAACCGGATTTCCCGATGTTGCTCTTCCCGGTGATTCCAGTGGGGCTTAGCACGGAACACAAGAATTTCTGCGGCTCCATCACCATGCGCCCGGATACTTACTATCACATGCTCTATGATATCGCCACCAGTCTGGCGCATCATGGATTTCAGAAACTGGCATTTCTCGTATGTCATGGGGGAAATGCCCCTATCGTGCAGGTGTTAAGCAGAGAACTTCGCAGTGAACTGGGTATTGCACCGTTTATCCTCTCTTCCGGTGCATTTTCCCACCCAGATGTAAAAGCCACGATTTCCGAAGGAAACATTTGGGATTTTCACGGCGGAGAAATGGAGACTTCCATGGTCATGGCAGTGGACGAGAATCTGGTAAAATTAGAAACCAGTGAGGCGGGAATCCCCGAGCCTTTTGCAGAAAACAAAGCGCTGCTCCCTTATGGAAGCGTATCTATCGGATGGGTGTCTGAGGATTGGAAGACAGCAGACGGAAAGCCCATCGGGATCGGAGGAGACCCCTCCGGTGCAACGGCAGAAAAAGGCCGTATCATCTTGCGCACCAGTGCAAGAGAATTAGTGCCTGGCCTTTTGGAAATCCGCAAGTGGAAGAATTAAAAAAATGAGGGATATTCCTGTGACTATTGCGAGAGTAATCGGAGCAGGGGTATACCTCCGCTTTAAATATATATGACGAGAATTACATCTGATAGAACCTCAGATTCTCGTTCAACTCCGCAGTCATCTTTCCACCGGCCTCTTCATACTTCCGGTAGAGACTCTGCAGACGTTTCACACTCTTCTTATTATCATTTTCTAATTTCGCAAAGGCATTTTGATAAAGCGGATGATTGGTCAGGGAACTACGGATCTCCTGAGAGAAGGGGCAGTACCGGGTCAGGATCTCACGGGAGATCTTATGAAGCCGGAAACTTCCCTGGGATTCGTATTTGATCCAACTGACATAATCTACTACAAATACTTCACGGAAATTGTTGCGTGCATGCAACAGAGAGGCTTTGATCTTCTCCTTTGCGTCGGCAGACAATTCTTTGTTCTTGCGGTAAAACTGCAGATAATCATAGTATTCCGCCGTCAGTGACTTGACGCGGAAATCGTTCCAGTAAACTCCCTGAATTTTTCGGCAGATCTCCCAGCGATAGCGTCCGATCGTAAGCAGCATCTGTTCATCCAGATCGGTGCCCATGAAGATCGGGAAGATAAAACGGGCGGGTGTATCCGAGCGCGGCCCGGCGGTTTCCTGCCACATCATAGCGCGTGTACCGACACAAGGCAGCAGGATCACATCCGGAAGAACCTCTTTCATCAGGTTTTCCTGTGTGATGCCATGCTCCGGATCAGAGAACAGAACTTCGCGATAAAATGCGGAGTAGTCCAAACTGCGGATATTGTTGATCGATTGTTCGATGCGGGCGGCGCTTGCTGCCATTTTTTCATAGGATCCCATCAGTTCATCGCCGGAAAGGATCGGGCAGAAGTAGGAAAAGCGGCCGGATACATTTTTGTTTGTTGATTGAAATAAGTTGTTGATCTCAAATTCTACTTTGGAGTTCGTATCGCGTTTTCGTTTATCAACCTCTTTTGCTGTGAGTTCTCCCTGTTTTAACTGATCCTGCAGATAGCCGTTATAGTCCAGATCAAATTCATTACGGGAAGGTTCTTTTTCACCGAAATAGATCTTCTTCAGCCATTCGTAGATGGTGTAAATATGTGTATTGTTGAAAAGCCCTAATGATTCGCTGAAGCGCACGAGGGCGTTTGTCTGTTCCACACCCAACAGTTCCACATCCATAAAACCGAAATTAAAGAACATCTGCATGATGGGCGAAAGCCGGCTGCCGGCACCGACAGCGTTGAAAAAAGCCCGCTTGTATATTTCGTAAAATTGATTGCTGATAGTTTTCCTAATGTCACGGCCTTCCCGGTCAGAGGAGGTGCGATCCGGAAAACTTTTATAGGTCTGCAGCAGTTGTTTGAAGTTTCTGATGGCATCTTTTTCGTAACCTGCAAAGGTCATGATATGAGCGACACAGTCCTCGCTGGAGATGCTGGTCTGAACGTCAGGGGCGGCAGAACTCTGATGATTGGTGCATGCATGTTTGCATTCCTCTAACTGCATCGGGTCGTAAATGCCCAGAGAGTTCATGACCTGATAGATTTCTTTCAGATGTTCCCGGCAGACTGTGGTGTCTTTTCCTTCTGAGGAGAGACGGGCAGCCATATGGTAATACAGATGAAAAATATCATCTTCCGTATCGTTCCACAAAAGATCCAGATTGCACATCAGGTAGTTGGCGATCTCTTCGATGCCGAGAGCCGTACGATGCATCTGGGCAGCAGCCTCCATGATCGCACCAACGCACAGATCATCATTTTTGATCATGAGCTGCAGATATTCGCGCAAGTAACTCTGCATGAGGCTTTTGCTGTTATTCAGTTCCCAATTTTCCACCCGGTGCTGAAGTGTAAGGGTCTCAAAATGAGAGAGGCGATAAAAACTCTGCTCCGGTAACAGATACTGTGAACAAAGTGTTTTATAGTCGTTATAACTGTTTTGGGCAGTTGTGTGCAAAAGTGTTGCTTTTTTCAATAATGAGGTATACAGACAAAGGGCCTGATGCCGCTGCTCCAGTGCGGTGCGCAGAAAGATCGGACGAAAATTCACCTGTGCCTTCAGCAGTGCCTGAAGTTCTGCGGCGTTTTTACAGGGAATCACTATGAGCGTGGTATCTTCGCTGGCAATGTAATCACAGGAAAACCACTCATTTTCCAATATTCCGATGATGGAATTGGAACCCATTGTGATCTCCGCATAATTATAATGCCGTGTTACGGAACCCTGTTGGATCAGATACCATTCCATAACCTTGTCCTGTCGACGGGCTACCAGGTCGCCCTTTTTTATCTTTACTGTCTGCATGATCGGCCTCCCCCAAAATAGATGTATTCTTTCTACAGTATATTAAAAAAAAACGCTCCAGTCAATGTGAGAAAACGACACTTGCAACGATCTTTGGCCTATATTAAAATGAAAGACATGGAAATGCAAAAATTATACAGTTATGTAAGACAGGCAATAGAAACATATGGGATGATCCAGAAGGGGGATCATATCGCGGTGGGTATTTCAGGAGGAAAAGATTCGCTGACTCTTTTGTATGCCCTGGCGGGGCTACGGCGGTTTTATCCGAAGCAGTTTTCCTTAACTGCCATCACGGTAGATCTTGGGCTTTCGGGGATGGATTTTTCTTTGATCCAAACACTGTGTGAGGAACTGGAGGTGCCCTATGAGATGGTGGAAACGCAGATCAAGGAGATCGTTTTCGACATCCGAAAAGAAAAGCATCCCTGCGCCCTGTGCGCAAAACTCCGAAAGGGAGCGCTGAATGAAAAGGCCCTTGCCCTTGGATGCAACAAGATCGCCTACGCCCATCACAGGGATGATTTTGTAGATACGCTGTTTTTGTCTTTGGTACAGGAGGGGCGGATCGCCAGCCTTTCGCCCCATTATGTGTTGGAGCGTACGGGACTTACCCTCATACGCC